>NZ_JBNHGF010000097.1:0-8142 GCF_059091005.1 Arthrobacter sp. Y3223164 | reverse complement strand
CCGCTGCCGGCTCCGCGGCCTTGAAGACCGCATCGACGGTGTCCGGCGCCGACCCGGATCAAGGCATGGAGGCGTGGGCCCCGCTGCTGGCGGACGCGGAAATCCTGCCCCCGGACGGGGACATCGAGGCGCCCGAGCGTGCGGAGGAGCCCGCGGCCGTCTCGGTGTTGACGGACAAGGACGGCGGGCAGGACTATCCCGCGACCCTGGCGGTCGTGGAGGCGGCAGGCGCCCGGGTCTTCCAGGACCCGCACGCAGACCCGCGGCACGGCAGCGAGACCATCGAATTCCTGCGGCAGGAGCCCGAGAACCGCGTGCTCGCCGTCGGCGAAGAGTTCGGCAGCGGCGACACCTTCGCGCGCCGAGCCACGGCAGCACTGACCGTGCCGGAGCTGCCCGGCGGGGGCCAGATGGCCTTCCCGTCCCGGCGGATGGTGGCGCTGTACGGGCATCCCTCCGGGCCCGCCCTCGGCGCGCTCGGCGAGCAGGATCCCAAGGCGTCGGTGAAGCGCGTGAAGAAACTCGCCAGGCAGTACCAACCGCACAGCAAGGAACCGGTGGTCCCGGCCTTCGAGATCATCGCCACGGTTGCCAGCGCCTCGGCCGGCAAGGACGGCGACTATTCGGAGGAGACTGATCCGGACGAGTTGCGCCCGTGGATTGAGGCCGCCGGCGAGGCCGGGGTGTACGTGGTGCTGGATTTGCAGCCGGGCCGGTCGGACTTCCTCACCCAGGCCAAGATGTACGAGGATCTGCTGAAGGAACCGCATGTGGGCCTGGCCCTGGATCCGGAATGGCGGCTGGGCAAGGGGCAGCGTCACATGGAGCAAATCGGCTCGGTGTCCGCTGCGGAGATCAACCGGGTCAGCGACTGGCTGGCGAAGCTTACCCGGAAGAACTCCCTGCCCCAGAAGGTGCTGATCCTGCATCAGTTCCAGTACCAGATGATTTCGGACCGCCAGGAGCTGGAAACCGGCCACGAAGAGCTGGCCCTGGTGCTGCATGCCGACGGCCACGGCGGGCCCGGCCAGAAACTGGACACCTGGCGCGTCCTCCGGGAGGACCTGCCGAAGAACATCTGGATGGGCTGGAAGAATTTTTACGACGAAGACACCCCGACCTTTAGCCCGGAACGCACCTACACCGGCGTGAAGCCGGCTCCCTGGTTCGTTTCCTACCAATAGCCCCGGGCCAACCACCGGCGTCACCAATAGCCCCGCCCCATCCACACTCGTCCTGCCGATAGTCCGCCCGCATCCACCGGCGGGTAAGGTGAAGACCATGAGTGTCTTTGCCGTCGAATATGTCTACGCCGCCGATTCCGAGCCCGGCCGGGACGAATACCGTCCCGCCCACCGCGCCTGGCTGGGCGGCTTCCTGGACCGGGGCCGCCTGCTGGCCTCCGGCCCCTACGCCGACGGCACCGGCGCGCTGCTGATCTTCACCGCCGAGGACGAAGCCAGCCTGCTGGAGGAACTGAAGCAGGATCCATTCAACGTCAACAACTTCGTCTCCGGCCTGAAAGTCACCGACTGGAAGCCCGTCACCGGGGCGTTCGCCCACCACGCATGATCCTTCCCACTCCCGCACCGTGTGCCAACGCCCGGCGGGAAGGGGATAATGAAACCTGATCAGCAACTGCCTACCGGCACATGGAGGACGTTTTGACCTCGGTCAATCTTGGAATGCCAGCTTCACCACCGCCAGTCCTGGCGCCGCGCCGCAAGACCCGGCAGATCAAGGTCGGCTCCGTCGGGGTCGGGTCGGACTCGCCCATCAGCGTGCAGTCGATGACCACCACGCCCACCACGGATATCAACGCGACGCTGCAGCAGATTGCCGAGCTGACGGCCTCCGGTTGCGACATTGTCCGGGTGGCCTGCCCCAGCGCCGACGACGCCGAGGCCCTGCCGATCATCGCCAAGAAGTCACAGATTCCGGTGATCGCGGACATCCACTTCCAGCCCAAGTACGTCTTCGCCGCCATCGACGCCGGCTGCGCCGCCGTCCGCGTGAATCCGGGCAACATCCGCAAATTCGACGACCAGGTCAAGGAGATCGCCGAGGCAGCCAAGGCCGCCGGCACCTCCATCCGGATCGGCGTCAACGCCGGCTCCCTGGACCCGCGGCTGATGCAGAAGTACGGCAAGGCGACCCCGGAGGCGCTGGTCGAATCCGCCGTCTGGGAGGCGTCGCTGTTCGAAGAACACGACTTCCACGACTTCAAGATCTCGGTCAAGCACAACGACCCGGTGGTCATGGTCCGCGCCTACGAACTGCTGGCCGAACGCGGCGACTGGCCGCTGCACCTCGGTGTCACCGAGGCCGGTCCGGCCTTCCAGGGCACCATCAAGTCGGCCACCGCCTTCGGGGCGCTGCTCTCGAAGGGGATTGGGGACACTATCCGCGTGTCCCTGTCCGCCCCGCCGGTGGAAGAGATCAAGGTCGGCCTGCAGATCCTGCAGTCGCTCAACCTGCGGGAACGCAAACTGGAAATCGTTTCCTGTCCCTCCTGCGGGCGCGCCCAGGTGGACGTGTACAAGCTGGCCGACGAAGTCACCGCCGGGCTGGAAGGCATGGAGGTGCCGCTGCGCGTCGCCGTGATGGGCTGCGTCGTGAACGGACCGGGCGAAGCCCGCGAAGCCGACCTGGGTGTAGCCTCCGGCAACGGGAAGGGCCAGATCTTCGTGAAGGGCCAGGTCATCAAGACGGTCCCCGAAGACCAGATTGTGGAAACGCTGATCGAAGAAGCATTGAGGATTGCCGAGGAGATGGGTGACTCCGATGGCGAGAATGCTGTCAAGGGTAGCCCCGTGGTTAACGTCAGCTAGCCGTGACGCGGCGGGTGCGGCCGGGGCCGTGCCCGCCGATCAGCATGCCGGAATACGGCCGCTGGCGGATGCGGATACCGCGGACCTTTGGGCGCTGGTGCGCGCGGATCCGGTGGCCAATGTCTTCCTCGCCGCCCACCTGGAGACCGCCGGGACCGCCGGCCCCACCCCGTCCGGTGCCCACATCCTGGGAATGTACGACGACGGCGTCCTCACCGGGGCCTGCTGGGCGGGCGTGAACGTGGTCCCGTCCGGGCTGGATGCCGAACAGGGCGCCAGGCTGGGCGCCCACCTGGCCGCCGGCGGGCGGCGCATGTCTTCCATCTTCGGGCCCGCCGAGGGGGTGCTCGGCATCTGGTCTTCGTACCGGACCGCCCATCCGCGGGCCTTCGACGTCCGGCCCAACCAGCCCCTGATGGAGCTGCGCGGAACTCCCGCCGTGTCCGCGGACCCGCAGGTCCGGTTCTCCACCGACGACGACTTTGAGGTGCTGGTGCCCGCCTGCGTCGCGATGTTCGAGGAGGAAGTCGGGTACTCGCCGCTGATCGGCGGGGGCCAGCACTACCGGCAGCGCGTGGCCACCCTGATCGGGAAGGGACACTCGCTGATCCGCCGGGACGGCCAGGGGCAGGTCGTCTTCAAGGCAGAACTGGGCAACGTGAGCGCCGACGCGGTGCAGATCCAGGGCGTCTGGGTGAACCCCGCCTACCGCGGCCGCGGGCTGGCAGCCGGCTGCATGGCAGCCGTCGTCGAGTTGTCCCGCAAGTACGCGCCGGTCGCCAGCCTCTACGTCAACGATTACAACCACCGGGCCATGGCCGCCTACGCCGCGGTCGGCTTCCGGCAGGTCGGCACCTTCGCCACCGTCTTGTTTTAGGCGGGGGAGGTGCCCGGAAGCATGCCGTGTCCACCCTTCACGCGCTCCGCCGGCGCAGCGTCAGTGACGCGAGCAGCAGTCCCACGATGACGCAGCCGGCCGCAACCGCCACGTCGAACCACAGGTCCCCGGTGGCTTCGGCGTGGGACGCGATCTGCTGCAGCGCATCCACGGTGTAGGTCAACGGCATGGCGTTCGCTACGGCCTCCAGCCAGTCGGACAGCTGCTCCCTGGGCACGAACAGGCCGCAGAGCAGGATCTGCGGGACCACCACTACCGGCATGAACTGCACCGCTTGGAACTCCGTACGGGCGAAGGCCGAACAAAAGAGTCCCAGCGCCACTCCCAGAACCGCGTTGACGACGGCGACCATCACCACCAGCGCCCCGTTGCCTTCGATGTCGAGACCGAAAACCAGGTAGGCCACCGCCGTCGTCACCGTGGCTTGGAGGGCGGCCATCAGCCCGAACGCCAGGGCGTAGCCGAAGAGGAGGTCGGCCTTGTTAATCGGCGTCGACAGGACGCGTTCCAGGGTGCCGGTGGTCCGTTCGCGGAGCATGGTGATGGAGGTGATCAGGAACATGACGACAAACGGGAAGATCGCCAGCATCATCGGGCCCACCCGGTCGAAGGTGCGCGGCGCACCGGGCGGCAGGGCTTCATTGTCGAACAGCAGGTAGACCACGCCGAGCAGGATGCCGGGAACCACGACGATCAGCGCGATGCTGCGCGGATCGTGGCGCAGCTGGGCCAGCACACGCCGCGCGGTGGCCAGCGTCATCGATGCGTTCATGCCGCCGCCTCCCGGCTCCGGATCATGTGGAGGAAAGCCTTTTCCAGGTCCACCGTGCCGCCGCGCTCGGCCAGCTCCGCCGGCGTGAGCTGGGCCAGGAGGGAGCCGTCGCGCAGCAGCAACAGATCATCGCAGTGAGAGGCCTCTTCCATGACGTGGCTCGAAACCAGCAGGGTGGCGCCCGCCGCAGCAAGGGCCGCGAAATGATCCCAGAGCTCCACGCGCAGGACGGGATCGAGGCCGACGGTCGGTTCGTCGAGCACCAGCAGGTCGGGCCTGCCCACCAAAGCGCATGCCAGCGACACCCGGCTGGACTGGCCGCCGGAGAGGTCCGCGGTCTTGCGCCCCGCCACCCCGGCAAGTCCCACGGAATCCAGAGCTTCGTCCACGTCGGACGCGGACCGGCCGTGCAGCGCGGCGAAGTAGCGGACGTTTTCGCGGACCGAAAGATCGGGATACACGCTCGGGTCCTGGGTGACGTAGCCGATCCGGTGCCTGAGCTCCCGGTGTCCCGCGGGCAGCCCCAGGACGGTGACCGTCCCGCCGGCCGTCTTCTGCACCCCGACGATGGCCCGCATCAGCGTGGTCTTGCCGCTGCCCGAAGGCCCCAGCAGGCCGGTGATGGTTCCGGCGGAGACTTCGCAGCTGACGTCGGACAGCACGGGCTTACGGGCACGGACCACCGTGAGCCCTGCGACGGATACGGCCGGCGCCAAGGGCGCCGCCGGGTGCGGCATCGTCTCCGCCTCCCTCATTTACTGGTCCGGTGACATCCACCTAGACCCGACGCAAGGGTGCGTCCAGACGCTCTGGCGGCCGCTGCCGTCCCGCCCCCGCGGGCTGTCGCTGGCATGCGCGTGGAGCCAGTAGATTAGAAGGCAGTTGAATTTCGCGGGCCGCTGCCGGCCCAACCCTTGAGAAACGGATTCCTGCAGTGGTTCTTCGCCTGTCCAGCATGTTCCTGCGCACCCTGCGCGATGACCCGGTCGACGCCGAAGTTGCCAGCCACAAGCTGCTGGTGCGCGCCGGCTACATCCGCCGCGCCGCCCCCGGCATCTACTCCTGGCTGCCGCTGGGCCTGAAGGTGCTGGCCAAGGTGGAGGCCGTGGTCCGCGACGAGATGAACGCCATCGGCGCGCAGGAAGTCCATTTCCCGGCGCTGCTGCCGCGCGAACCGTACGAGGCGACCAATCGCTGGACCGAGTACGGCGACGGGTTGTTCCGCCTGCAGGACCGCAAGGGTGCCGACTACCTCTTGGCCCCCACGCACGAGGAAATGTTCACCCTGCTGGTCAAGGACCTGTACTCCTCGTACAAGGACCTGCCGGTGACGCTGTACCAAATCCAGAACAAGTACCGCGACGAGGCCCGCCCGCGCGCCGGGCTGCTGCGCGGCCGCGAATTCATCATGAAGGACTCCTACTCCTTCGACGTCGACGACGAGGGCCTGGACGTCAGCTATGACGCGCACCGGCGCGCCTACCTGCGGATCTTCAAGCGCCTGGGCCTGGAAGTGGTGACCGTCAAGGCCACCTCCGGCGCCATGGGCGGGTCGAAGAGCGAGGAGTTCCTGCATCCCACCGAGATCGGCGAGGACACCTTCGTGCGTTCGCCCGGCGGCTACGCAGCCAACGTGGAGGCCGTCACCACCGTGGCGCCGGAGCCGGTGGACTACGCCGACGCCCCGGCTGCCGAGGTCAAGGACACCCCGGACACCCCCACGATCGACACCCTGGTGGCCGCGGCCAACCAGCTGGCACCGCGCGCGGACGGGGAATGGACCGCCGCGGACACGTTGAAGAACGTCGTCCTGGCCATCAAGCTGCCCACCGGCGAGCGGAGCCTGGTGGTCATTGGCGTTCCGGGCGACCGCGCCGTCGACCTCAAGCGCGTCGAGGCGAACATCGGTGCCTTCCTCCCGGTGGGCGGCGAAGTCGAGGTCGAGGCGGCCACCGAGGAAGACCTGAAGAAGCATCCGGGCCTGGTCAGGGGCTACATCGGTCCCGGCGAGAGCCTGGACGCGGCGGTCCTCGGGACCGAGTCGGCCACGGGCCTGCTCTACCTCGTGGATCCCCGGGTGGTGCCCGGCACGCGCTGGATCACCGGCGCCAACGAGGACGGCAAGCACGTGTTCGGTCTGGTCGCCGGACGCGACTTCGGCTGGGACGGCGTCGTCGAGTCGGTCGAGGTCCGCGAAGGGGACCCCGCGCCGGACGGCTCCGGTCCGCTGGAGGCGGCCCGCGGCATCGAAATGGGCCACATCTTCCAGCTGGGCCGCAAATACGCCGAGGCGCTGGGCCTGCAGGTGCTGGACCGCAACGGCAAGCTCGCCACGGTGACCATGGGCTCCTACGGCGTGGGCGTCACGCGTGCGGTGGCCGCGCTGGCCGAGGCCTATCACGACGACAAGGGCCTGGCCTGGCCGCGCAACGTGGCCCCGGCCGACGTCCACATCGTCGCCACCGGGAAGGGCACGGAAATTTTTGAGGCAGCCAACAGGCTGGCCGAGGAACTGTCCGCCGCCGGCGTCGATGTCATCTACGACGACCGGCCCAAGGTCTCTCCGGGCGTGAAGTTCTCCGACGCCGAACTCATCGGCGTGCCCACCATCGTGGTGGTCGGCCGCGGCCTGGCCGACGGCGTGGTCGAAGTCAAGGACAGGGCCACCGGGCAGGCCGAAAACGTGCCGCTGGCCGAGGCCGCCGGGCAGTTGGCGGCCCTGGCCGGGAGGTGAGCTCCGGACTCGAGGAACTGCAGCTGGCCACCCTCGCCCTCGTGGTCGTGGGTGGCTTTGCCGCCGGCTGGGTGGACGCCGTGGTGGGCGGCGGCGGCCTGCTCCAGTTGCCCGTGCTGCTGCTGGTCCCCGGCATCAGCCCGGTGCAGGCACTGGCCACCAACAAGATGGGCTCTATCTTCGGCACCACCACCAGCGCAGTCACCTATTACCGCAGGGCGCACCCGGACCTGAAAACCGCGCTGCCGATGGCCGGCGTCGCGCTGGCCGGAAGCTTCGGCGGGGCGATCGTGGCCACCGTGCTGCCCGCCGAGGTGTTCAAGCCGATCATCGTCGTCGCGCTGATCGCGGTGGCCGTCTTTACCGCGCTGCGTCCGACGGCGGGATCGCTGACCCGGCTGCGGTACAAGGGCGCCCGGCACCTCGGCGCGGCCGCCGGAATCGGGCTGGTCATTGGCTTCTACGACGGCCTGATCGGTCCCGGCACCGGCTCATTCCTGATCATCGCGATGGTGGCGCTGCTCGGCTACAACTTCCTGGCCGCCAGCGCGAAGGCCAAGATCGTGAACATGGCCACCAACCTGGGCGCCCTGGCCTTTTTCCTGCCCAGCGGGGCGCTGCTGTGGGGGCTCGGGCTGGTGCTCGGCGTCGCCAACATGGCCGGCGGTTACGTCGGTGCGCGGATGGCCGTCGCACAGGGCAGCAAGTTCATCCGCGTGGTCTTCCTGGCCGTGGTCGCGGCCCTGATCCTCAAGCTTGGCTACGACGTGTTGCAGGAGAACGTGCTGGGCCGCTGATCCGGACCAGAGGGGGCGGCCAACTGCCCGCTCCTCACGAGCCGGTGGCGGGCGCGGCCAGCAGTTTGTCGTCCAGTCCCGGGGCGGGCGGCACGACGCCGGTTGAGGCC
>NZ_JBNHGF010000096.1:0-8243 GCF_059091005.1 Arthrobacter sp. Y3223164 | reverse complement strand
TCGCGAGGAGCTCGGCGACGACAGCGTCGATGCCGCGGACGTCAATGGTCTTGATGCCGCGGGCCGAAACCTGCAGCGTCACGTTGCGGCGCAGGGGGGTTCGGTCCAGTTCACCGCATTGAGGTTGCCGTTGGCGGAGGCCCAGTACAGGGTGTTTCCGGCCAGGAACATGCCGCTCACGTTGCGCCAGTCCACGCCGGCGGCTGCGCCGGTGATGACGTGCTGCTGGGCGCCGATGGTGCCGGTGTCCAGTTCGAAATACCGCATGTACAGGTTGGGCTGGCCCTGGACGGTGTAGTACATCCGTCCGTTGGAGTAGAACAGGCCGGTCATGCCCTGCAGCTCCTGGCCCAGGTTGGCCAGTTTGTAGCTGGAGGTCTGCCGGCCGAACGTGGCCAGGTCGGTCCTGTCCAGGTTCCGCAGGTTGACCTGCTCGGCCGCGCCCATCTGCGTTCCGTTGAAGGACCGCTTTTCCATGGTCCCGTTGGCCATGGCCAGGTAGAGCGAACCGCCGGCCACGAAGCCGCCGCGGACATTGGCCCAGTCCACGTTGCCGGAGGGCACCCCGGTGACCGGAGTGGCCCTGCGGCCGTCGAAGTAGACCTGCTGGACAGCGCCGGATCCCGACTTCAGGACATCCACGGGAAGCCGCGGTGCGCTTGCCGTAGCCGCCGCATAGCCGCCTGCCAGCGGGAAATGCGCGATTCTGGCCCGGTACTGGGAGTTGGCGATGCGATCGGTGTCGGACCCGACCCACAGGCCGGTGGCCGTGGCCAGCAGGTCGAAGACTCCACGACCGCGGTCACGTCCGGGATTCCACGCCAAGGCCATGCCGTTGGCGGAACTGATGACGCCAATGCCTTCGCGGACTTCCGCACCGGGTCCCGCCGCGTCACCCACGAACGGATTGTTCGTCCAGCGGTTGTGCCCGCCGAAGTAGATGTGCGCGCCGACATGCTCCAGGGCATAGATGCTGTCGCCGCCGACCCAGTTGATCCAGGTCGGGTCGAGCTGCTGGCCGGAGGCGGCGGTGTCCCAGCGCGCGATGCTGTCGCAGAGGCTGGGCGGACCGGAGCCATAGCCGCCAAATGTCGAGACTGCCAGGTTTGACCCGTCCGGGGCGAAGTCCAGATCGTTCACATAGTAAGCCCGCTGGAAGTTGCAGCGGGCATCGTAGCGGTCCGTGTGCCAGTTTTGGTCCACCGTAGCAGTCGCACCGGCGAGATTGATTTTCGCGATCTGGTTTCGATCCGCCCCGTTGACGGTGGCGAAGTGCCCGGTGATGAACATGGTGTTCCCGTCCGGGGTGGTGTCGAACTTGTGCACGAAGACGTTGATCCCGGCGTCGCCGGTGCCTGTCGCGCCGCCGACGAATTCGAAGTTCACGGTGGGACGCAGCGCGCCGGACGATGCATCCAGCTCGGCTAGCTTGCTGCGTTGCTGCCCGCCAATGCTGTCGAACTCACCCCCGATGAACAGCCGGTTCCCCACCAACTTCATGTCGTGCACGACCGAGTTGATCTGCCCCGGATTGAAGCCGGTGACGCGGGCCCCGTTGCTCACCGAGAGCCTGGTGACCTTCTGCACGCTGGCCCCGTTCAAGGTTCCGAACTGCCCGCCGACGTACACGGACTGCCCGTCCGCGGATGCCACCACGCTGCGGACCGTGCTGTTGAAGTCCGGTGCGAACGAGTTGCTGATCGCGCCGGTGTTCTTGTTGAACGCGACGATGCGGTTGCGGACCAGTTCCGGGCCTCCCGTGCTCGCCTGCACCCGCGTGAACGAGCCGCCAAGGATGATCATGTCCCCCGCTTCCGCGATGGAGAACACGATGCCGTCGAGCACGTGCGGCGTGTAGTTGACCGGGTTCGCCCGCACCACCTGGGTGTGGCTAACGTCGGCGGCCACGGCCGCCCCGGGCGTTGCCAATCCCATGCCGGCGACCAGCAGTAGTCCCGTAAATATGGATAAGAGTCTTCGCATTGTTTATTCCTGTTCTCCCCCGTTTCCGCTTTCGCGGCGGAATAGCTGCGGCCCCTCATTCGGTATCCCGGACATGCAAATCGGGATCAAAGAAAAGACCCTAGGCTGCACCAATATTGCCGGGGATCAAACAAACGGGAAACACTCGGCGGGGGCCTGCGGCTACCAGTTCTTCTTTCGCACTACTCGAATTCCCCTTGTCCGCTACGGGTCGAATACCCGGTCTTTCCCACCCCGGTAACGGTGTGGGGAAGAGTCGGGTATTTGAAACCTTTTTCTTCCCACATGAAGGCCATACGATCGGGTCAGCTTCGTTCCCCGGCGCGTTCGCTCTGGGGTACGCCAGCCTCGTTCTTGAGGTTCATCTGGGGGGAAGAATGAAACGAACGATGGCCCGTGGCTGTGCCGCGCTCGGCCTGGTTGTGGCCTTATCCGCGTGCAGCGGTGGTGCCGATCCAGCGGCGGCCGACCTGCCCACTGTGGGCGGCAGGGCAAGCGGGACTCCGGCCAAGGCAACACAGCCCGGCAGCGGCAACAAGAAGGAGGCGACGGCGAAACCGTCGCCCTCGGCCACGGCAGATGCCGCCAAGAAAAAAACGCCTGACCCAGCCGCCAAGAAGGACAAGCCTGACGCTGCCGCCTCAAAGGATCCACTGGCTGAACTCGACCTTAACGACCACGGCAACCTGCCGGCGGAAGTCGGCGAGGCGGGAGTGCTCGGCGAACCAACCGGCAAGAAGTTCGCCGAGATGGAGGCCAGTGAAATCCAAGCCGATTTCACCTGCACGGCGGACACCGCCCTGCCGAGCATCAACGGGCAATTCGTTGCCATCCATTTCTCGGTGAAGGCCCACCCCGAGCTGCCGGAATCCGGCTGGCCCTATTTCGCCATGTCGGTGCACGACTTCCGTGCCTGGGACGGCGACGGCGAACAGGTGGTGGATCCAGTCGGCAACAGCGCGGGCTGCGTGCCCGAGGCCGATCTGCTGCCCAACCCGGTGAATCCCGGCGGTGACGCCGAGGGGCTGATCATCCTGGATGTCCCGGAGGGCAACGGCTCGGCTTCGTTCCGGATGGGCGGTTTCGAGGGCGCTTACGGCTGGGAATGGTCCTGGTAAATAACGGCACAGGGGGCATCTTGATGTTGGGGGCAAAAAATCGGGTGGCGCTGCATGCGTGGCCCTTCGTGCTGTTCTTTGCCGGTTTTCCCGTGTGGTGGCTCCTGGGATTCGGGGTGCTGGGTTTCCTGCTGATGGCAGCTCCCCTGGGCTATCACCTGCTGCGACGGCGCGCAGTGCTGCTCCCGCACGGTTTCGGGATCTGGTGGTTGTTCCTGGCGGTGGCTGCCATCGGCGTCGTCGTGCTCTGGATTCCCGTCCCCGGGCTGCTGCCCGAAGAAGGACCCGTGCGCCTCCTGCCGTGGGCCTACCGCATGGCGTGGTTTGTGGCGGTAACCATCGTCATGCTTTACATCGGCAACACCTCCGAGCGGGAACTTCCCCGCAGGCGCATCGTGCTGCTGATGGCATGGATGTTCGTCATCACCGTCCTCGGCGGATATGCCGGACAGTTCCTGTCGCGGCTGGACTTTCCGTCACTCCTGGAGGCGGTACTGCCGGCCCAGCTGGCCTCGAACGCGTTCCTGAACGGCCTGATCCACCCCGGCCTGGCCCAAGTGCAGGGCATTCTGGGATTCGACAACCCGCGGCCGAAGGCACCGTTCGAGTATGCGAATTCCTGGGGCGCAAACTTCGGCATGTTCCTGCCGTTCTTTATGCTCTCCTACGCGTACGTGCGGAATTGGTGGCAGCGCGCGCTCTGGGCCGCGGTATTGGTGGCTTCGGTGCCGCCGGTTGTCTTTTCGCTCAACCGCGCGCTGTGGCTCGGTCTCGCCGTCCTGGCCCTGGCGGCCGGGATACGGATGGCGGTGCGCGGCAAAGTGGTGGTTCTCATTGCGATGGCCGCCGCCTTCGTGGCCGCTTTGATGGCGGTGCTGCTGACTCCTTTGGGCTACCTGGTGCAGGCACGCCTGGAAAATCCACACAGCAACCAGGGCAGGTTCAATCTGGCCAAGCGAAGCATCTCCACCATGCTGGAACATTCGCCCGTCATCGGCTTCGGCGCCCCGCGGACCCAACAGAACAACTTTTACTCCATCGCGGCCGGCGCAACCGCGGATTGCAGCCAGTGTTCGCCGCCGCAGCTGGGCACCCAAGGTGCGCTCTGGTACCTCATCTTCTGCACGGGGGTACTCGGTGCGTTCCTGTTCCTCTGGTTCATCTTCCGGAGGTATTTGCCCTCGCTGCGGACACGTGACCGGGACTCGGCCGCCATGCTCTACGTCTTCCTCTTTTTCCTCTGCGTGCTGCCGTTCTACGACACCATCGCCGCCCCGCTGATGACCCTGATGATCGGCATCGGCCTGCTGTGGCGGCGGGAACTGGAGCAGCAGCCTCCGCCCCATCCCCCTTTGGCCACCCGCCGGAAGCAGCCAACGAAAGAGCCGGTTTCATGAAAACAATCCGCAACAGCCCGGCGCTGGAGGACCTGATGTCCACCGTGGAGCAGTTGTTCCCGGATTCGAGCGTCAGCGTCGGCCCCGTCGGGCCCGGACGGCACGCCTTTCGCCTGGTGCCCGGCCCGCGACGGCCGCGCCTGCTGGTGCCGGCCCACTCCAGGGCGGCGGCAGCAGACGCGGTAAACCGCCCCAGCGCCAATGACTCGTTCAGCCGTTCGGCGCAGCGGTGGCTGCTCGCCAAGCTGCTGGCGTCATCGGTCGGCGGGGCACTGATGCCCTACGGGCTGAACGTCTCCCCCGGGTCCGGATCCATCAGCGACTACTTGGCCGACGTCGTCGGCGCCCCGGTGATGCTGTCCCTCTCCGTAGGCTCCGCGAGGGCGAACCGGAAACCGGTCTTGAACGTCCACACGGCAGACGGGCGGGAGATTGGATTCGCCAAGGTGGGACTCAACGGCTTGACGAACGCCCTCGTGGACCATGAGCACAGCGCGCTGCGCGCTTTGGCCAGTCACCGGTCGGCCTCTTTCGCGGTGCCCGAGGTGATTCACCACGGCAACTGGCGCGGCAACGCGGTCTTGCTGATGACCGCCCTGCGCGCCGACAGGCGGCGGGTACAGAACGGGGTCCCGGTTGCGGCGGCGGCCGCTATCGCTGCAACCGGTACCATCGGATCCTGCCCCGCCGAGTCGGGCCCTTGGTTCACCGGGCTGCGGCGGGAGCTGACGACGCTGCACGGCACGAGCGAGAGCGTGCTGCCGGAGCTGGCCGATGCCTACGGCGAGCGCTTTGCAGGCCTGGACGTGCCCCTCGGAGCGTGGCACGGCGACTTCGGCGCCTGGAATCTGGCTGCCACCGCCGGAGCGCCCCTGGTCTGGGACTGGGAACGGTACGCTCACGACGTCCCGCTGGGCAGCGACGTCGTTCATTACCTGGTCCACCCGGTGTTGCGGGCGGTCGACCAGATGGCCGCCGCGCGCAGCTCTCTCGGCGTCGACTGCCGTCCGGCGCTGGCACAGGCAGTCGCCCGCAGCGCCGGGCCGGACCCCGCCCGCGACCCCGCGGTACTGGACGCGCTGGTACTGGGCTACCTGCTGACCATCACGGCCCGGTTCACTCTCGACAGTATGACTCCTGACGGGGCTGCGGTCCGCCCGTTGGCACGCTGGCACCAGCGGGTGCTGGCAGACCGGCTGGAGCATCCCGCCCTCACCACCCTCGGCAAGAAATGAGAGACCGATGACCCTGACCGAACGGCTCAACGGTTCCGCCCGCTCTGCTGCACGTACCGCGGCCACGTCGGTGGGCCGGCTCAGCGCCGAATTCCGGATGCGTCCGTCATTCCTGATCGCCGGCGCCCAACGCTGCGCCACCACCAGCCTGTTCCGCATGTTAACCCAGCACCCCGGCGTGCGCCCGCCGCTCCTCAACAAGGGCATTCACTTCTTCGACACCGCGGACCGGTTCCGGCGGGGGCCGCGGTTCTATGCCGCACATTTTCCCCTGCGCCGCGCGCGTGGGCAGGAGATCACCGGCGAAGCCAGCCCGTACTACCTCTTCCACCCGCTGGCACCCGGACGGATCGCACAAGTGCTGGGGCCGGTGAAAATTATCGTGCTGCTGCGCGACCCGGCCGAGCGGGCGTTCTCCGCTCACAAGCAGGAGCACGGCCGGGGATTCGAGACCCTTGGCTTCGCCGAAGCGCTGGCAGCCGAACCGGGGCGCCTGGCCGGTGAAGAAGAACGGATCGTCGCCGACCCGGGCTATCAGTCGTTCGCGCACCAGCATCACGCCTACCGTGCCCGTGGCCGGTACGCGGCACAACTGGAGCGCATGTTCGACGCCGTAGGGCGGGAGCACGTACTGGTGCTGGACGCCGACGACTTTTTCCAGCCGGGGCTGCCGCAGTGGGACAGGTTGCTGGAGCACCTCGGGCTGCCGGATTGGCGCCCACCCGCGGCCGTGCATTCCAATTCCCGTCCCAGCCGGCCGATGCCGGAGCGATTGCGCAGGCAACTCCGCGACGATTTCGTTGACGACGACGAACGACTCGCCCGGCTGCTGGGCGTCACTCCGAGCTGGCGCAGATAGCGGTGGCCAACATGAAGATTCACGACCGACACCCGCACCGGCAGTCACAGCCCCGGCCCCCGGACCGCGGACATGGACTGAGGTATCGCGGCCTGATGCGCGACAACTGGCGCACCGGCTGCGCCGTTATTGCCGCCATGCTGGCCGCCGGGCTGGGACTACATGTCGCCAAGGAACCCGAATACACCGCCCGTACCGACGTGGTGGTCGTGGCGGTCTCGGACCTGGCCCTCAGCGACGCCCTGGTCGTGGATGTTTCCATCGACTCCGCCGTCCAGTTGTTGCTCTCTGACCGGGTCTTGGGGCAGACTGCGCGCGGCTTGGACTACCCGGGAGGTACTGCCGGGCTGTTGGACGACGTCACAATCTTGCCCGTCGTCAACTCGCGGATCCTGCAGCTCTACGTCTCAGCGCCCGAGGCGCGGACGGCGTACAGGGCCGTCGCCGCCCTGGCCGAAAACTTTCTTGAGGTCCGCAGCGAATCGCTCGCGGCGACCACCCGGGACCGGGCGGAAACGATCGCCGCCCAGAAACGGGTCATCGAGCGCAGCATGCACGACCGGTCGAGCACGGCCCCTGCGAACACTGCCGTGGGAGTCAATACGCTCAGCCGCCAACACGCGCAGCTTGAGGCAGAACTGACGGCGCTAAGCGTCCACGACCCGGAACCGGGCTACATCTCCCGGCCGGCCGTGCTGCCCGACCGCAGCAAGCGCGCCGGGCTCCCCACCGCGATCGGGTCCAGCCTGGCGGCCGGACTGGCCTTGGCCGCGGCCGTGGCTGCACGCAGCCAGCGCAGGCACGAACAAAGGTTTTCACACGAGGGAAGGACGTCATGAACACACCTACCGGGCTGGAGCTCGATGCAGCCGTCGACGTCGTCATAGCCACGCACAACCGGCCCGAACTGCTCCGCCAGGCGATCGGCAGCGTCATGGCCCAGGATTATCCAGGCGCCATCCGTGTGACCGTGGTCCACGACCGGTGCGCCGAGGACCCGGCCCTGGCCAGAACCGAACCCCGTCGCCAAGTCCGGGTGATGTCAAACCGGCGCACTCCCGGCTTGGCCGGCTCGCGCAACACCGGCCTGCTCGCCGCCGACGCACCGCTGGTGGCGTTTTGCGACGACGACGATGCCTGGCGTCCGGACAAACTGAGGCGGCAGGTGCAGACCATGGTCGACCGGGCCGCCACCGCCTGTGTCACGGGCATCGAAGTCCACTACGGAGAAAAGCGGTTGGTCCGCATCCCCAACGTCCGGGAGATCACGGCCGGGCAGCTCACCGGCAGCAGGTTGACCGGGGCGCACCCGTCGACCTATCTCCTGCTGCGCGAGCACCTGCTCGAGAGAGTCGGGTTGGTGGACGAGGATCTGCCCTACGGCTACGGCGAGGACTATGACTTGCTGCTGCGCGCAGCCCAGCACGGGAAAGTGGCAGTACTCGGGCAGGTGGGGGCCGACGTGCTGTGGCACCCCGACGGTTCGTACTTTTCCCGACGCTGGGACGCGATGGCAGACGGCCTGGAGTATCTGATGGCCAAGCATCCGGCGATCGCGGCAGACCGCCGCGGCCGGGCGTGGATGCAGGGCCAGAGGGCGTTCGCGTTGGCCGCCCAGGGGAACAGCAGGGAGGCCGTGCGCACGGCGGCC
>NZ_JBNHGF010000095.1:0-8245 GCF_059091005.1 Arthrobacter sp. Y3223164 | reverse complement strand
TGCCCACTGGCTGGCTCCAGGCCGTTCGGCAGCCGGTTCCGGCCCGTTAACGAGGGGAAGCCCCATCAGCGTTTCGCCGTTGGTGGGGCTTCGACTCTTTGATCCAAAGGTGACGCTTTGGGTCTCGCGAACTCCGCCGATCTTCAGGTCTTCCGAGCCTCGTCACAGGCTGGCAGTTTGTGGAACTGGTCCACTACTTGTCACTGAATCTTTGGTGTTCGGTCCCGCATCTTTTGGGGGATGCGTATAGATATTTATACTCCTGCGCAAGCCGACACGCCATAGTTTCGCGGATTGTTTTCCGAAACCAGGGCGCGCCGGCCGGCGGCGTCTGGGTCCCGCGGACGACGCCCGCTTGAGGCGTTCGCTCCAGGCCCGAACGGTTAGTCGAACTCGGGGCTGGTGGTCCGGGAGCGCTTGATCTCGTAGAAGTACGGGAACTCGGCCAGGGCCACGGCGCCGTCGAAAATCTTTCCGGCGGTTTCGCCGCGCGGGATGCGGGTCAGCACCGGCCCGAAGAAGGCGGTGCCGTTGAAGGCCACGACCGGGGTGCCGACTTCGTCGCCCACCTTGGAGATGCCTTCTTCGTGGCTGGCGCGCAGCTGCTCGTCATATTCGTCGGACGTGGCGAAACGGGCCAGGTCGGCGGGCAGGCCGACCTCTTCCAGCGCGGCGGCAGTCACGGCCTCATAGTCCTTGTTGCCCTCGTTGTGGATGCGGGTGCCCATGGCGTCGTAGAGCTTCCCCACGTAGGCCTCGCCGTGCAGTTCACGGGCGGCGATGATCACGCGGACCGGGCCCCACGCCTTCTTTAGGAATTCCTTGTACTCCTCCGGCAGCTCGTCGCGACCGTCGTTGAGCACGGCCAGGCTCATCACGTGCCAGTCGACCTTGACGTCGCGGACCTTCTCCACCTCCAGCATCCAGCGGGAGGTGATCCAGGCGAACGGACAGGCCGGATCGAACCAGAAGTCAACGGTGGACGGCGCAGCGCTTTCAGACATACGGCAAGAACTCCTTCTTGAGGACTGGTTATACGTACTGTTGTGGGTAACTGCCGCGCCGGCAGTTTTGTTCCGCCGACCCGGCAGGTGCCCGTGCAACTGCGCCCCCGATACGGGCGGTCAGGCGGAATCGCGGCGGCGGATGGCTTCGACGTCGTGCGGGATGAAGGTGGGGTCCGCCCCGGTCAGGACCGTCTCGGCCGTAATCACGGCGGTGGCGATGTCGTCGCGGCCGGGCAGGTCGAACATGATCGGCTGCAGAGTTTCTTCCATGATGGCCCGGAGGCCCCGCGCGCCGGTTCCGCGTTCCAGCGCCAGGTCGGCAACCGCTTCCAGGGCGTCCTGCTCGAAGGACAGCTCTACGCCGTCCAGTTGGAACATCTTCTGGTACTGGCGGATCAGCGCGTTCTTCGGCTCGGTGAGGATCCGGATCAGCGCAGGCCTGTCGAGCTCGGCCACGGTGGTGATCACCGGCAGGCGGCCGATGAACTCCGGGATCAGCCCGAACTTGAGCAGGTCTTCGGGCATGACTTCGCCGTAGTTGTCCTGCTGGGCGACGGCGTCCTTGAGCGGCGCGCCGAAGCCGATGCCCTTGCGTCCGGCCCGCGAGCCGATGATTTCTTCCAGGCCGGCGAAGGCCCCGGCGACGATGAAGAGGATGTTGGTGGTGTCGATCTGGAGGAACTCCTGCTGCGGGTTCTTCCGCCCGCCCTGCGGTGGCACCGAAGCGACGGTTCCTTCCAGGATCTTCAGCAGGGCCTGCTGCACGCCTTCACCGGAGACGTCGCGGGTGATCGAGGGGCCCTCGCTCTTGCGGGTCACCTTGTCGATCTCGTCGATGTAGATGATGCCCTGCTCGGCCTTTTTGATGTCGTTGCCGGCGGCCTGGATCAGCTTGAGCAGGATGTTCTCCACATCCTCGCCCACATAACCGGCTTCGGTCAGCGACGTCGCGTCCGCCACCGCGAACGGCACGTTCAGCTGGCGGGCCAGCGTCTGGGCCAAGTAGGTCTTGCCGCAGCCGGTGGGGCCGATCAGCAGGACATTCGACTTGGCGATCTCCACATCCTGGAGCCCGCCGGCGGCAGCCAGGCCGGCGCTGCCCGTAGCGGCGTGGCCGGAGCGGATGCGCTTGTAGTGGTTGTACACGGCCACGGCCAGGGCACGCTTGGCGGGTTCCTGGCCGATCACGTACTCCTGCAGGAAGCCGTAGATTTCCCGGGGCTTGGGCAGCTCCAGCAGCTCGGAGGCGGCACCGGCGCCGAATTCTTCCTCCAGCAGTTCGTTGCACAGCCCGACGCATTCGTCGCAAATGTACACGCCGCCGCCGGCGATCAGCTTCTTCACCTGCTTCTGGCTCTTGCCGCAAAACGAGCACGTGAGCAGCTCTGCGCTTCCGCCGGTCCGGGCCATAGTGTGTCCCCTTGTCTGGTCCTCGATCGATCGTCCGGTGGTCCGGAGCAGTGCAGTGTCAGGCCGACTTGTTCCGACGCTTGGCGACCACGTCGTGGGAGATCAGCGCCGGTTCCGCCTTGTTCAGCACCACCTCCGCGGTGATCACGACGGAGGCGATGTCCTCGCGGCTGGGCAGGTCGAACATGACCGGCTGCAGGGTCTCTTCGATGATCGCGCGCAGCCCGCGGGCGCCGGTGCCCCGTTCCAGCGCGAGGTCTGCCACGGCCTCCAGCGCTTCCTGCTCGAAGCTCAGTTCCACGCCGTCCAGCTGGAACATCTTCTGGTACTGGCGCAGCAGGGCGTTCTTCGGTTCGGTCAGGATCTTGATCAAGGCCGGGCGGTCCAGGTTGGACACCGTGGTGATCACCGGCAGGCGGCCGATGAACTCCGGGATCAGGCCGAACTTCAGCAGGTCTTCGGGCATGACCTCGCCGTAGCTGTCCTTCTCCCCCGCCGCGTCCTTGAGCGGGGCGCCGAAGCCGATGCCCTTGCGGCCGGCCCGTGAGCCAATAATCTCCTCCAGCCCGGCGAAGGCGCCGGCGACGATGAACAGCACGTTGGTGGTGTCGATCTGGATGAATTCCTGGTGCGGATGCTTCCGGCCGCCCTGGGGCGGCACGGACGCGACCGTGCCCTCGAGGATCTTCAGCAGCGCCTGCTGGACGCCCTCCCCGGAGACGTCACGGGTGATGGACGGGTTCTCGCTCTTGCGCGAGATCTTGTCGATTTCATCGATGTAGATGATGCCCTGCTCGGCCTTTTTCACGTCGTAATCGGCGGCCTGGATGAGCTTGAGCAGGATGTTCTCCACGTCTTCGCCCACGTAGCCGGCTTCGGTCAGCGCCGTGGCGTCCGCAACGGCGAACGGGACGTTCAGCCGGCGGGCCAGCGTCTGGGCCAAGTAGGTCTTGCCGCAGCCGGTGGGCCCGATCAGCAGGATGTTGGACTTGGAAACTTCCACGTCCTCCAGCGGGCTGGCATCGGAGAGGTTGGCGGTCCCCTTGGGCGCATGCCCGGACTGGATCCGCTTGTAGTGGTTGTAGACCGCCACGGCCAGCGCACGCTTGGCGGGCTCCTGGCCGATCACGTATTCCTGCAGGAAGTCGAAGATCTCCCGCGGCTTGGGCAGTTCGAAGCTGCCCAGGTCCGACACCTCGGCCAGCTCCTCTTCGATGATCTCGTTGCAGAGCTCAATGCATTCGTCGCAGATGTACACGCCGGGGCCGGCGATCAGCTTGCGGACCTGTTTCTGGCTCTTGCCGCAGAAAGAGCACTTGAGCAGGTCAGCGCTCTCACCTATGCGAGCCATATCCGTCCCCTTACTTGGTCTACGTCGGCAGCTGTGCCGCGGCCGCTGCGCCGCCCGAACAATTGCCGGACAGTCGCCGCGCCGCCGAGGCCAGCTGACAACAACTCTAATTCACTGCGCCGACAGTTTCAGTAACAACACTGCCCGCGGTGCGATATGACGCGCCACGGGCAGTGCAGGCATTGAGACTATTTTACGGTACTTACTTGGTGATCGCCGGTTTGTGGATCTTGCGGGAGTCGAGCACCTGGTCGATCAGCCCGTATTCCAAGGCACCCGCGGCCGTGAGGATCTTGTCCCGCTCGATGTCCTTGTTGACCTGCGCGGCGTCCTTGCCCGAATGCATGGCCAGCGCGTCTTCCAGCCACTTGCGCATCCGCATGACCTCGTCGGCCTGGATCTGCAGGTCGGAGGCCTGACCGTGTTCGCCGCCGCCCAGCGCCGGCTGGTGGATCAGCACGCGGGCGTTCGGCAGGGCCAGCCGCTTGCCCGGGGTGCCCGCTGCCAGCAGCACGGCCGCGGCACTGGCCGCCTGGCCCAGGCACACGGTCTGGATTTCCGGGCGGATGTACTGCATGGTGTCGTAGATCGCGGTCATCGCGGTGAACGAGCCGCCCGGCGAGTTGATGTAGATGGTGATGTCGCGGTCCGGGTCCGTCGACTCGAGGACCAGCAGCTGGGCCATGACGTCGTCGGCCGAGGCATCGTCGACCTGGACGCCCAGGAAGATGATCCGGTCCTCGAACAGCTTGGTGTAGGGGTCCTGGCGCTTGAAGCCGTAGGGGGTGCGCTCCTCGAACTGGGGCAGCACATAGCGGTTCTGCGGCATGTTGGCGGCGAAACCGCCGGCAGCGGCACCGAAGTTGTAGTCCATGAGATTCTCCTGCTTGTATTCGGGTCGGTGGCGCGTAGGCTCAGGAATCCTGGGAGGCGGAGCCGCCCTGGGTCCCGCCGCCGCCGGAAACGCCGCCGGCGTGGGCCGAAATCTTGTCGAAGAAGCCGTAGGCCAGGCCTTCCTCGGCCGTGAACCACTTGTCGCGGTCGTTGTCGATCAGGATCTGCTCCACCGACTGGCCGGTCTGCTCGGCGGTCAGTTCGGCCATGACCTGCTTCATGTGCAGGATCAGTTCGGCCTGGATCTTGATGTCGGAGGCCGTGCCGCCGATGCCGCCGGAGGGCTGGTGCATCAGGATGCGCGCGTGCGGGGTGGCGTAGCGCTTGCCCTTGGTGCCCGAGGAGAGCAGGAACTGGCCCATGGAGGCCGCGAGGCCGGTGGCCACGGTCACCACGTCGTTCGGGATGAACTTCATGGTGTCGTAGATGGCCATGCCGGCGGTCACCGACCCGCCGGGCGAGTTGATGTAGAGGTAGATGTCCTTCTCCGGGTCCTCGGCCGAGAGCAGCAGCAGCTGCGAGCAGATGGCGTTGGCGTTCTCGTCGCGCACCTCGGAGCCCAGCCAGATGATGCGTTCTTTGAGCAGGCGGTTGTAGATGTAGTCTTCGCGGCTGGCCGCTTCGACCGAAGCCATTCTCGGAGTGGCGGATTCATTCGACATGCTGAAATACCTCTCGCTTCTTCCCCGGGCGGTACCGTCACCGGCGGCCCTAAGGTCGTTTACCTACTTGGACAGTAACGTGTTCCGCTGCCCGATTCCTCCCGCACGGCGCGCTGTTCGCTGACGGCGCATCAGGCCCGTGAGGGCGCGGGAAAGCGCTCTGCCGGCAGCAGAAAATGACGACGGCGGAGCGACCTTTGGGGCACACTCGCCCGAGGCGGGGGCCCGGTTCCACGGGCACGGCCGCCGCCGGTCAGGGAGGGAAAGGGGCCCGGTTCCGCCGGCTCGGCCGCCGCCGATCAGGGAGGGAAGCCCGCGCACCGGAGCGGGGCACCGTCGTCGTGCGCGGGAATTAAAGCGGCGGACCGCCGGTTCCCCGTAAAGGGGATCCGGCGGTCCGACCTGCGGCAGCGCCGCTACTACTTCTTCGGTGCGTCCTCGGCGGCCTCTTCGGCGGCGTCGGTGTCTTCGATCGACTCGGTGTCGGCCGCGTCAGCTTCGGCTTCTCCGGCCTCGGCGTTGGCGGCCTCGGCCTCGGCGGCCTGGATCATGTCTTCGACGTTGGGCTCTTCTTCGCCGGCGGGGCGGACGAAGTCGCTCAGGTCCACCTCGTTGCCGTTCGTGTCGGTGACCTTGGCCAGCTCCAGCACCTTGGCCAGGGCCTTGCGGCGGCGGACCTCGCCCACCATCATGCCGACCTGGCCGGACTGGTCCAGCAGTTGCGCGAACTGGTTCGGGTCCATGCCGTACTGGCCGGCGGAGGACACGATGTAGTCGATCAGCTCGGCCTGGCTGACGCCCAGCTCTTCCTTGTCGGCCACGGCGTCGAGCACGATTTCGTTGCGGAAGGCCTTCTCGGTGTTCTCGCGGACCTCGGCGCGGTGCTCCTCGGTGTCGTGGTCTTCACCGTGGCTGTTCTCCGGGCGGAAGTGCTGTTCCATCTGCTCTTCGACGACGGAGTCCGGAACCGGAACCTCGACCAGTTCCATCAGCTTGTCCAGCACCTTGTCGCGGGCCTCGACGCCCTGCTCCATGATCTTGGCGTCGGCGGCCTGCTTGGCGAGGTCTTCCTTCAGCTCGGCGATGGTGTCGAACTCGCTGGCCAGCTGGGCGAAGTCGTCGTCGGCCTCGGGAAGCTCGCGCTCCTTGACGGCCTTGACCTTCACGGTGACCGTGGCGTCCTTGCCGGCGTGCTCGCCGCCGGCAAGCTTGGTCTCGAAGGTGGCGTCCTCGCCGGCGCTCAGCGCGGTAACGGCCTCGTCCAGGCCCTCCAGCATGGTGCCGGCGCCCACCTGGTAGGACAGGTCCGCGGCGGAGTCCACCTCTTCGCCGTCCACCTTGGCGGACAGGTCCATGGTGATGAAGTCGTCGGCAACGGCCGGACGGTCAACGCTCTTCAGGGTGCCGAAGCGGCCGCGCAGGTCGTCCAGCGCCTTCTGGATGTCTTCCTCGGAAGCCTCGGTAGCTTCGACGGTGACCTCGAGGCCGGCGTACTCGGGCAGCTCGATCTCGGGGCGGACGTCGACCTCGACGTGGAAGGCGAGCTGGCCCTCGGTGGCGGCCGGGTCGGGGACCTCAGTGATTTCAACCTCGGGGCGGCTCAGCGGGCGGATGCCGGTCTCTTCGACGGCGCCCTGGTAGAAGCCGTTCAGCCCCTCGTTAATCGCCGTCTCGATCACGTAGCCGCGGCCCACGCGCTGGTCGATCAGCTTCGCCGGAACCTTGCCCTTGCGGAAGCCCGGAACCTGGATCTGGCTCGCGATGGTCTTGTACGCCGCGTCGATGCTGGGCTTCAGTTCCTCAAAGGGGACCTCAACATTGAGCTTGACCCGGGTAGGGGTGAGGTTTTCGACAGCGCTCTTCACAGCGTTAGAACTCCTGATTGCTATTGGGGTTAAATCTGCACCAAGAATACAGAGTCGGGGCGACAGGACTCGAACCTGCGATCTCCTGCTCCCAAAGCAGGCGCGCTAGCCACTACGCTACGCCCCGTAGTGCACACGCAAGTCTACGGGCATTCCCGGCCTGCGGCACAATCACCGCGCAACCGGACGCCGCCAGCACACGTCGCATGACTGAATCGGCTGCGAACAGAAAAGGCGGCCCGTGCCGGACCGCCTCCCTGACGCGAGGGGATGACGGGAATCGAACCCGCGTAATCAGTTTGGAAGACTGAGGCTCTACCATTGAGCTACATCCCCGAGGACGTTGAAACTTTAGCACGAGGGCGGGCCCGTTCGACAAATCGGAGGGCGCCCCGACGCGGCGGAAACAGTGCGCCGCGACCCGGGGGAACCATGCGCCCCTACCCCGACTCATCCGTTGCAGGGTAAATCGTCGAGAGCAGGGGCTATGGACCCTGCGTTGGCCGATAAACCCTGCAATGACGAAAATTTGGGTGGCCTGTGTGAACCCGTCGGCGGTGTAGGGAAGGCGGGCGCGCCGGCGGCGCAGGGAGGCAGGCTGCGGCCCGAACGCTTCAGGCCCGCTGGCAGGTTGGGCACCAGTACAGCTTGCGGGCGGCCATGTCCGTGACGGCGACCGGCGTCCCGCACAGCCGGCACGGCATCCCCTGCCGCTTGTACACGTAGTGGGCGTTGTCCGGCCAGACCGGCAGCGAGCGGCCGGCGGCCTCGGCGTCGCGGTGTTCGGGGCGGGTGGTGATGATCTTGCCGTCGCGGACTCCGTCGCGCATGACGGCCTCGATGTCTGCCCACAACAGCGCCGCTTCCGCCGGCGGGACACGTTGCCCGGGCAGCCACGGGTTCAGCCCGCGGCGGAACAGCGTCTCCGCGCGGTAGACGTTCCCGACTCCGGCCACCACGTTCTGGTCCATCAGCAACTGCCCCACCGCGGTGCGCTTCGCGGTCAGCCGGCGGACGAACTCGGCGCCGCGGTCCGCCGCGTCCTGCAGCGGGTCC
>NZ_JBNHGF010000094.1:0-8439 GCF_059091005.1 Arthrobacter sp. Y3223164 | reverse complement strand
CCCGCAGGAGCCGACGGGCCGCCCGTTGCGGAAGCCTCGGAGCCCGCAGCGGGAGCTGAGGCCGGTTCCGTCGGGACGACGTCGGTCCGTGTCTGGCGCTCGTCGGTCGCCTGGGGCCTGGCTCTGGTGTTCGCCGGGACCTTGTCGAACACGTTTGCCATGTTCACGTGGTTGCCGCCGTTGCTGGTGGACAGCGGGATGCTGCCCCCGACGGCGGGCACCATGCTGGCCTACTACGCCATCCTGGGCCTGCCCACCAGTCTGTTGGTGCCGCTGATCGCGGGGCGGCTGCGCAATCCCCTGGGCCTGGGCCTGCTGTTCATCGGCTTTTACACGGCCGGATACGCCGGGCTGCTGCTGTCACCCTCGTTCGGCACCTGGTTGTGGATCACCCTGGCGGGGCTCGGCCAGGGCACCTTTGCGCTGGGCCTGCTGCTGGTGAACCTCAGGACCCGCACCACGGCCGGCGCGGGGCTGCTCTCCGGGTTCGCGCAAGGCATCGGCTACACGGTCGCCTGCGCCGGCCCGCTGATGTTCGGACTGCTGCGCGAGGCCAGCGGCGGCTGGGGTGCTTCCTTCGGCCTGCTGGGCGGTGCCTTGCTCATCCTGGCGGTGGGCCTGGTCATCGTGGGCCGTCCCCGCTATCTGGAGGATTCGGCCCGGGATGGATAGCGGCCGCTGAGGCACAGCGCGTGGTTGGATGGGGAAATGCCGAGCCATGCCCTTGTGTCCCCGCCCAAGCTTGAGCCCGGTGACCGGGTCGCGATTCTCTCCCCGTCCTTTGCTGCCCCCGGGTTCGCGCCGGATGTCCACGAGCAGGCGATGCGTCGACTCAGCGCCGAAACGGGACTGGTCCCTGTGGAATACCCGACGACCCGGAAGCTTGGCGCTTCCGCCGCGGAACGCGCCGCGGATCTGCACGCCGCTTTGTCCGACCCGGCCATCCGGGCCATCCTCGCGACCATCGGCGGCGACGACCGGGTAGCCCTCATTCCCCATCTGGACGCCGGTCTCGCCGCCGCGAACCCCAAGATCTTCATGGGCTACAGCGACAACACGAACCTCTTGAACTGGCTGTGGTCGGTCGGGATAGCAGGCTACTACGGGGGCTCGACCCAGGTGCACCTCGGAGCCGGGCCGCACATTGACGACCAGCACCTCGCGTCGCTGAAGGCAGCGCTCTTTAAGGGCGGTGAGCTGGAGATTGTTGACCCAGGCGAGTCCGAGGACTTCGGGCCGGACTGGCTGACGCCACAAGCCCTTGTCAGCTTCGGTGAACGGGAACCCACGCAGCCGTGGACGTGGGCGGGGCCCGAGCGGGAAGCGACCGGCCGCACCTGGGGCGGGTGCCTGGAAGTCATCGATCAGCTGGCCATGGCCGATCGGCTGCCGCCCCTGGGAGCCCTCGAGGGGTCGATCCTGATTGTTGAAACCAGTGAGGAGTTGCCTCCGGCAGCGTGGGTCAAGAGATGGGTCCGGGCATTGGGGGAACGGGGCGTCCTCTCGGCGGTGGAAGGAGTGCTCGTCGCCCGGCCTCCGGTGAGCAGTCACGGTACCGTCCCGCCAGCGGAGGAGCGTGCCCGGCTCCGCGCCGCGCAACGCGATGCAGTCCTCGCCGAGATAAAGCGCTACAACGACCACGCCGTCGTCTGCATCGGAGTCCCGTTCGGCCATACCCGTCCGCAATGGATCGTGCCCTACGGCGGGACAATGCGGCTCAATGGCCGGGATCGAACCATCACGGCCGATTACAGTTGACCGCTGAGGCAGGCGGTCCGGGCGACGGATGCGCGGCTGCGTGAGCGTCCCCGCGCCTGCGGGCAGGCACGCATTCCTCGCCGTGGCCCCGGCCGGTAAGCTGGCGCCACAGTCGACCGGCGGGAGGCGCCATGAAGTTCAACGACCTGCTCGCAGATGCCTACGGCAGGATCCAGGAGCGCGTCCACTCCGTGCTGGACGGGCTGGCCGCCGGACAACTGGCCGCCCGGCCCGGCGGTGACAGCAACTCGATTGCCTGGCTTATCTGGCATCTGACGCGCATCCAGGACGACCATATTGCCGATGTCGCCGGCACGGACCAGTACTGGCTGACCGGCTGGGCGGAGCGGTTCGACCTGCCGCTGCCCCGGAAGGACCATGGCTACGGCCACACGTCGCAGCAGGTGGCGGCCGTCCGGGTCGAATCGGCCGACCTGCTGCGCGGCTACTACGACGACGTCCATGCCGGCACCCTGGAGTATCTGGCCGGACTGAGCGAGGATGACCTGGACCGGATCGTGGACACCCGGTGGGACCCGCACGTCAGCCTGGGGGTGCGGCTGGTCAGCGTCCTGGACGACTGCCTGGAGCACGTCGGACAGGCCGCCTACGTGAAGGGCATGCTCTCGCGCACCGATGCCTAGCGGCGGCCACGCGGGTTCCGGCGCCCCCGCGGCGGCTGCAAGCCGCGCCATCGGGCGTCGCCGCCTTGTTGCGCGCCAGCCGCTGGACTACCATTCAAGGAGTCAGTACAACTGCATACAGCCTTCGACATGCGGC
The DNA here is from genome assembly GCF_059091005.1 of Arthrobacter sp. Y3223164. NCBI lineage: Bacteria > Bacillati > Actinomycetota > Actinomycetes > Micrococcales > Micrococcaceae > Arthrobacter > Arthrobacter sp. Y3223164. The sequence goes on along the minus strand of NZ_JBNHGF010000094.1, from coordinate 5,901 downwards.
GGGAGAGTCCTGCTGGGTACCAGTCAGCAGGCGCCGTAGGAGCAATACCTCCCCAGGAATCTCTCAGGCCCCTGTACCGCCGCGAAGAGGCAACTCTGGAAAGCAGCCGGACCGTTCAGGACCGGCTCACCGACGGTGCAAGCAGGAGGCGGCCCCTTGGGCCACAGCCTGCGGAATCTCTCAGGTTCAGTCACAGAGTGGGGAGGAACCCTTCACTACCGGCATGGTCAGCCCAGCCGGGGATAACTGGAGTTCCTCACATGACGGCTAAGTCCACCAGCGCTACCCGGCCCGGCAGCGCCTCCTTCACCGACCGACACATCGGTCCGCGCCGGAACGACGCGGAAACCATGCTCAAGCAGTTGGGCTACGGCAGCATCGACGAGCTGGTGGACGCGGCCGTGCCCGCCGACATCCGCCAGCAGGAACCGCTGGCGCTGCCCGCCGCCCGCAGCGAGTCCCAGGTCCTGGGGGACCTGCGCGCCCTCGCCGCGAAGAACGTGACGGCCGTGCAGATGATCGGTCAGGGCTACTACGACACCATCACGCCGCCGGTGATCCGCCGCAACGTGGTGGAAGACCCGGCCTGGTACACCGCCTACACCCCGTACCAGCCGGAAATTTCGCAGGGCCGGCTGGAGGCGCTGCTGAACTTCCAGACCATGGTCCAGGACCTCACTGCGCTGCCGATCGCCAACGCCTCCCTGCTGGACGAAGCCACCGCAGTGGCCGAAGCCGTGCTGTTGATGCGCCGGTCCAACAAGTCCAAATCCGCCGGCAAGACCGTGCTGGACGCGGACCTGCTGCCGCAGACCATCGCCGTCGTCAAGGGCCGGGCCGAGGCGCTGGACTTCGACGTAGAGGTTGCCGACCTCTCCGCCGGCCTGCCGGACGGCGACATCTCGGGCATCGTGCTGCAGCAGCCGGGAGCCTCCGGCCGGGTGTTTGACCAGGCTCCGGTCATCGCGCAGGCCAAGGAGCGCGGCGCCTTGGTCACCGTGGCCGCCGACCTGCTGGCGCTGACCCTGATCACGCCGCCGGGCGAGCAGGGCGCGGACATCGCCGTCGGCAACACCCAGCGTTTTGGCGTGCCGCTCTTCTTCGGCGGCCCGCACGCCGCCTACATGGCCGTCCGCAAGGGGCTGGAGCGTTCCCTGCCCGGCCGCCTGGTGGGGGTCTCGAAGGACGACGCCGGCCGCCCCGCCTACCGCCTGGCGCTGCAGACCCGCGAGCAGCACATCCGCCGCGAGAAGGCCACCTCCAACATCTGCACCGCGCAGGCACTGCTGGCCGTCGTGGCCAGCATGTACGCCGTCTACCACGGCCCCGAGGGCCTGAAGGCGATCGCCCAGCACGCCAATGAGGCCGCCCGCACGCTGGCAGGCGTGCTCACCGGCGCCGGGTACGCGCTGGCGGCAGACCGGTTCTTCGACACCCTCACGGTGAAGGCTCCGGGCAAGGCCGCCGAGATCGCCGCCGCCGCCGAGGCCAAGGGCGTGAACCTGCGCCGCATCGACGCCGACCACGTCGGCATTTCCGCCGATGAAACGACGACGGCGGAGCACCTCGCCCTGGTCGCGGAGGCCTTCGGCGTGGAGGACGCCGCCGGCAAGACCGCCGAAACGGCCGGGAACGCCGGCTTCGAGCTGCCGGAGGAGCTGCTGCGCAGCTCCTCCTACCTGGACCATCCGGTGTTCCACAGCCATCGCTCCGAGACCCAGATGCTGCGCTACCTGCGCCGCCTGTCTGACCGAGACCTGGCCCTGGACCGGACCATGATCCCGCTGGGCTCGTGCACCATGAAGCTGAACGCGACGGCGGAAATGGAGGCGATGACCTGGCCGGAATTCGCGTCCATCCACCCGTTCGCCCCGGCCAGCCAGACCGCCGGCTGGCGCGAGCTGATCACCGATCTGGAGGAACGCCTCGCGGCGATCACCGGCTACGCCGGCGTCTCCATCCAGCCCAACGCCGGTTCGCAGGGCGAATACGCCGGCCTGCTCGCCATCCGCCGCTACCACCTGGCCAACGGCGACGACCAGCGCGACGTCTGCCTGATCCCCGCCTCCGCGCACGGCACCAACGCCGCCTCGGCCGTGCTGGCCGGCATGAAGGTTGTCGTGGTCGCCACGGCACCGGACGGCACCATCGACCACGCCGACCTGCGCGCGAAGATCGACCAGAACGCCGACGCGCTTTCGGCCATCATGATCACCTATCCGTCAACGCACGGCGTGTACGACGCCGACGTGCGCGACGTCTGCGAGGCGGTCCATGCCGCCGGCGGGCAGGTGTACATCGACGGGGCCAACCTCAACGCGCTGGTAGGACTCGCGCAGCCGGGCAAGTTCGGCGGCGACGTCTCCCACCTGAACCTGCACAAGACCTTCTGCATCCCGCACGGGGGCGGCGGCCCCGGCGTCGGGCCGGTAGCGGTGGCCGAACACCTGGTGCCGTTCCTGCCGGGCAACGCCGCGCTGGCCGAACACGAAGGCAAGGGCGTGCCCGTCTCGGCCAGCGAGTACGGCTCGGCCGGCGTGCTGCCGATCTCCTGGGCCTACGTGGCCATGATGGGGGCCGAGGGCCTGACCGAGGCAACGAAGAGCGCCCTGCTGGCCGCGAACTACGTCGCCGCCCGGCTGAACGAGCACTTCCCGGTGCTCTACACCGGCAACGACGGGCTGGTCGCGCACGAGTGCATCCTGGACCTGCGCGAACTCACCGCCAAGTCGGGGGTGACCGCCGAGGACGTGGCCAAGCGCCTGATCGACTACGGCTTCCACGCGCCCACCCTGTCCTTCCCCGTGGCCGGCACCCTGATGGTGGAGCCGACCGAGTCCGAGGACCTGGGGGAGATTGAGCGGTTTATCGACGCGATGATCGCGATCAAGGGCGAAATCGACCAGGTGATCGCCGGCGACTTCCCGCTCGACGCCAGCCCGCTGCGCCTGGCCCCGCACACCGCCGCCGCCGTGGTCAGCTCCGACTGGGACCGGCCGTACACCCGGGAGCAGGCCGCCTTCCCGGTACCGGGCCTGCAAGTGGACAAATACTTCGCCCCGGTCGGACGGATCGACGGCGCCGGCGGCGACCGCAACCTGATCTGCAGCTGCCCGCCGCCCGAAGCCTTCGAGAACTAGAGAGGTCAGCACCGCATGACTACCGAGACCACCACCATGCCCCGGCACACCGCGCTCTACGAGGAACACGAGCGGCTGGGTGCCTCCTTCACCGACTTCGGCGGCTGGATGATGCCGCTGAAGTACAGCAGCGAATTGGCCGAGCACCGCGCCGTGCGCAGCAGCGCCGGCCTGTTCGACCTCTCCCACATGGGCGAAGTCTGGGTCACCGGCCCGGAGGCCGGGAAGTTCCTGGACTACGCACTCGTCGGCAAGCTCTCCGCCGTCACCGAGGGCCGGGCCAAGTATTCGCTGATCTGCAACGCCGACGGCGGCATCATCGATGACCTGATCATCTACCGGCGTCCCGCCGACCAGCACGGGGACCGTTACCTGGTGGTGCCCAATGCCGGCAACGCCCCGACGGTCGCCGCGGAACTCGCCGCACGGGTCGAAGGTTTCGACGCCACGGTGGAGGACGCCACGGCCGAGACCTCGCTGGTGGCAGTGCAGGGACCGAAGTCCGTGGAAATCCTGCTCCAGCTGGTGCCCGCCAACCAGCATGGCACGGTGCGGGACATGAAGTACTACGCCGCCGACGAGGTGGACTTCACAGTGTCCGGGGCGCCGCTGAAGCTGCTGCTGGCCCGGACCGGGTACACCGGCGAGGACGGCTTCGAGATCTACGTCCCGAATACCAACGCGGCCGCGCTCTGGAACGCCCTGCTGGAAGCCGGACGGGGCGCCGACCTGCTGCCGGCCGGGCTGGCTTGCCGCGACTCGCTTCGGCTGGAGGCGGGCATGCCGCTGTACGGCAACGAGCTCACCCTCGAGACCAGCCCGTTCGAGGCCGGCCTGGGCGGCGTGGTGGCGCTGAAGAAGGACGGCGACTTCGTGGGCCGCGGCGCCCTCGAGGCGCAGAAGGAGAAGGGCTCGGCCCGCAAGCTCGTCGGGCTCAAGGGGCTTGGCCGGCGCGCCGGCCGCTCCCACTACCCGGTGCTGAAAGACGGCCGGACCATCGGCGAAGTCACCTCCGGCCAGCCCAGCCCCACCCTCGGCTACCCGGTGGCTCTGGCGTACGTGGACGCCGAGTATGCCGAACCCGGGACGAGGGTGGACATCGACCTGCGCGGCAAGCCCGAACCGTTCGAGGTTGTCGAGCTGCCGTTCTACCGGCGGGAAAAGTAGTCCTCACCCGCTACCAGGGTGCCGCCGTCCCCGCGGCCGCGGGGACGGCGGCCCCGGACCTCTCCACACAGACAGGAAAGGGATGACATGGCCGTAGGCGTTTTCGACCTTTTCTCCGTAGGCATCGGTCCCTCCAGCTCGCACACGGTCGGCCCGATGCGGGCCGCCTCCGCGTTCGTGCGGGAGGTGGCCGACGCCGGCCTGCTCGACAGGGTTAACGGGCTGCGCGTGGACCTGTACGGCTCCCTCGCCGCCACCGGTCGCGGGCACGGGACGTTCACCGCCGTGCTGCTGGGGCTGGAGGGCTTCGAACCGGAGCACATCCTGCCCGACCAGGTGGAGGAGCGGCTGGCGGACATCGCCGCCTCCGGCCGGCTGCGGCTGGGGGCGGAACTGCCCGGCGCCGCCGCCCGGCCGTTGGACTACGGGGTGCAGGACATGGTGCTGCACCCGCTGACCGTGCTGCCCCGGCACACCAACGGCATGAGGTTCCAGGTGCTGGAATCGAGCGACGACAGCGAGGCACGGATTCTGCACGAAGCCACCTTCTTCTCCGTGGGCGGCGGCTTCATTGTCCGCGGCGGCGAGGAGGAAGCCGCCCGGGAGGAGCTGGAGTCCTCCAAACAGCAGCTGCCCTATCCGTTCCGCACGGCGGCGGGGCTGCTGGAGCACTGCAGCAGCACCGGCCTGGCCATCAGCGACATCATGATGCGCAACGAGGAGGCCTCCCGCCCGCGGGAAGAGATCGAGGCCGGACTCGTGCACATTTACAACGTGATGGAGGAGTGCAAGGACTCGGCCATCCGCCGCGAGGGCGAGCTGCCCGGCGGACTCAACGTCCGCCGTCGGGCCCCCGCCTGGCATGAGCGGCTGCGCAAGGAAGACCCGGACCGGGACCACAAGTACTGGCAGGAATGGGTCAATCTGGTGGCGCTGGCGGTGAACGAGGAGAACGCCTCGGGCGGGCGGGTGGTCACCGCGCCCACCAACGGGGCCGCCGGCATCATCCCCGCCGTGCTGTTCTACGCCACGCACTACGCACCCGGCATGGAACAGGCCACCCGCGAGGACAAGGAGCAGGTGGTCGTGAAGTTCCTGTTGACCGCCGGTGCCATCGGGGTTCTCTACAAGGAGCAGGCTTCCATCTCCGGCGCCGAGGTCGGCTGCCAGGGCGAAGTCGGCTCAGCCTCGTCGATGGCTGCCGCGGGACTGGCCGAAATCCTCGGCGGAACTCCGGCCCAGGTGGAAAACGCGGCCGAAATCGCGATGGAGCACAACCTGGGGCTCACCTGCGATCCGATCGGCGGGCTGGTGCAGATCCCGTGCATCGAACGGAACGCCATCGGTGCCGCCAAGGCCGTGAACGCGGCCAAGATGGCGCTGATGGGGGACGGCACGCACCGGGTGTCGCTGGACGAGGTCATCATCACGATGCGCGAGACCGGCCGCGACATGAGCGACAAGTACAAGGAAACCGCCACCGGCGGCCTCGCCGTCAACGTCGTGGAGTGCTAGGAGGCCACGTCCTCCAGGTCCTGTCCTGACGGGCGCACGGCCGGCGGGCCCGCGGGACGCCGCGGCGGCATCGGCGGCC
>NZ_JBNHGF010000093.1:0-8627 GCF_059091005.1 Arthrobacter sp. Y3223164 | reverse complement strand
CCGGCCGTGACCGGCGGAGGGGACCCGGCCGCGACCGGCGGGACCACGCAGGCGCCGGGTGATGCAGGAGGACAGCCCGCGGGGGCGCAGCCTGCCGGCGGCATTCCGGAGATCGTGGAGAACGTGCAGCCGTCCGTGGTGACGGTCTTTACCGACAACGGCCTGGGCAGCGGCGTGGTCTATTCCGAAGACGGGCTGATCCTGACCAATGAACATGTGGTCGGCGACAGCACCACCGTCGAGGTTGGCTTCGCCGACGGGCAACGCAGCGCGGGCAAGGTCCTGGCGACGGATGCGGTGTCCGATCTGGCCTTGGTGCGGACCGAGCGCGACGGGCTCCCGGCCGCCGAGTTCAACACGTCGCTGCCGACGATCGGCGAACTTGCCGTGGTGATCGGTTCGCCGCTGGGCTTCGAGAATACTGCCACGGCAGGCATTATCTCCGGCCTGCACCGTTCCATCCCGGGATCCGCCTCGTCGAGCCTGGCGCTGGTGGACCTGATCCAGACCGACGCGCCGATCAGCCCCGGCAACTCGGGCGGCGCCGTCGTCAATGCGCGGAGCCAGGTGGTGGGCATCAGTGAGGCCTACATCCCGCCGGAGGCGGGCGCGGTGTCGCTCGGGTTCGCCATCCCCGCCGCCACCGCCCGGGAAGTGGCCGAGGAACTGCTCGAAGACGGAACCGCCGACCACGCTTTCATGGGCCTGACTCCCGCCAGCATCACGGCGGCGATCGCCGAGCAGCTCGGCGTGCCCCAGGCGGAGGGCGTTTTGGCCCTGTCCGTAGGCGACGGCGGCCCGGCCGACGAGGCGGGAATCCGCGCCGGCGATGTGCTGCTGAGCGTGGACGGCGAGGCGCTGGCGAGCGCCGAAGACCTGCTGGCCGCCATCCGCCAGCACAACCCGGGCGACACGGTCAGCGTGGAAGTGCGCCGCGACGACGAGACCCGAAGCGTGCAGGTTGCGCTCTCGGACCGCCCGGTGCCGTGACCGGCTGCTAGGATTGGCTCGCCGCGACTGGCGTTAGGTGGGACACCACCAGGAAGTGGCAGCAGGGCCGGAAACCGTCGGTTACCGCTCCTGCATATACCGACCTCGGATCGCACGCCTGGGACGTAAGGTCACGTTCGGGCCGGAGTGTGTCCGGGGCAGGTCATGCGTCATGCGTGCGGGTGCCTGCAGCCGGTAATCTGGCCTGTAGCAGTGAGATAAGCCCCACCACCCAGGAGATTCTCCCTTGACTTCTACGCCCTCTGTGACCGATCTGCCGCTGTCCCAGGTGGATCCTGAAATCGCCGCCGTGATCGACGCCGAACTCGGTCGCCAGCGCGACACTCTCGAAATGATCGCCTCCGAAAACTTCGCGCCGCGTTCGGTGCTCGAAGTCCAAGGCTCGGTCCTGACCAACAAATACGCCGAGGGATACCCGGGACGGCGCTACTACGGTGGCTGCGAGCACGTAGACGTCGCCGAAAACCTGGCCATCGAGCGGGCCAAGTCGCTCTTCGGCGCGGAATTCGCCAACGTCCAGCCGCACGCCGGCGCCCAGGCCAACGCGGCCGCCCTCTCCGCCCTGATCCAGCCGGGCGACAAGATGATGGGCCTGTCCCTGGCGCACGGTGGCCACCTCACGCACGGGATGAGGCTGAACTTCTCTGGCAAGCTCTACCAGGTCGCCGCCTACGAGGTTGACCCGAAGACCTTCCGGGTGGACATGGATAAGGTCCGCGAGCAGGCGCTGGCCGAACGTCCGAACGTGCTCGTGGCCGGCTGGTCCGCGTACCCCCGCCAGCTGGACTTTGAGGCCTTCCGTTCCATCGCCGACGAGGTCGGAGCCTACCTCTGGACCGACATGGCACACTTCGCCGGGCTGGTCGCCGCCGGCCTGCATCCGAACCCGGTTCCGCACTCGGACATCGTCACCTCCACGGTCCACAAGACCCTGTCCGGCCCGCGCTCCGGCGTGATCCTGGGCAAGGAATCCTTCGCCAAGAAGGTCAACTCGGCCGTTTTCCCGGGTCAGCAGGGCGGCCCGCTGATGCATGTGGTCGCTGCCAAGGCGGTGGCCTTCAAGATTGCCGCCGGCGAGGAATTCAAGCAGCGCCAGGAACGCGTGCTCGAAGGCGCCCGGATCTTGGCCGAGCGCCTGGCCGCCGCCGACGTGGCCGAGGCCGGCGTGTCCGTGCTGACCGGCGGCACCGACGTCCACCTGGTCCTGGTGGACCTGCGCAATTCCCAGTTGGACGGCAAGCAGGCCGAAGACCTGCTGCACGAGGCTGGCATTACCGTCAACCGCAACGCCGTGCCGTTCGATCCGCGCCCGCCGATGGTTACCTCGGGGCTGCGCATCGGTACGCCGGCGCTGGCCACCCGCGGTTTTGGGGCGGCCGAATTCACCGAGGTCGCAGACATCATTGCCACCGCGCTCAAGGGTGGCGCCGATACTGCCGCCTTGCGGGCCCGCGTGAAGAAGCTTGCCGACGACTTCCCGCTCTACCCCGGCCACGAGGAGTGGTGACATGAACCTCTATACGACCCCGCCGACGGCCCGCGTGCTGGACGGCAAGGCCACCGCGGCGCAAATCAAGAACGAGCTCACGGAACGGGTATCGGCGCTCAAGGCCAGGGGCATCGTGCCCGGCCTGGGGACCGTGCTCGTCGGTGAGGACCCGGGCAGCAAATGGTACGTCGGCGGCAAGCACAAAGACTGCGCCGAAGTGGGCATCGAGTCGATCCGGCGCGACCTGCCCGACTCCGTTTCGCAGGAGGAACTCGAAGCGGTCCTCGATGAGCTCAACGCCGACCCGGCCTGCACCGGTTACATCGTGCAGCTGCCGCTGCCCAAGCACATCGACACCAACCGCATCCTGGAGAAGATCGACCCGGCCAAGGACGCCGACGGCCTGCACCCGATGAACCTGGGCCGGCTGGTGCTCAACGTGGGTGAGCCGCTGGACTCGCCGCTGCCCTGCACCCCGCACGGCTGTGTCGAGCTGCTGCTGCGCCACGACGTCGAGTTGGCCGGCAAACGCGTGCTGGTCGTTGGCCGTGGCGTCACCGTGGGGCGCCCCCTGGGCCTGTTGCTGACCCGCAAGGAGATCAACGCGACGGTGATCCTTGCCCATACCGGAACGATCGACCTGGCGGCGGAACTGCGCGAGGCCGACGTCGTGATTGCCGCTGCCGGGATGCCGCACATGATCAAGGCATCCGACCTCAAGCCCGGCGCCGTCGTGCTGGACGTTGGGGTCAGCCGCGTCGAGGACGAGGACGGCAAGGCCCGGGTGACCGGCGACGTGGAGCCCGAGGCCCGCAACGTGGCCAGCTGGCTCTCGCCCAATCCGGGCGGCGTCGGCCCGATGACGCGTGCCATGCTGCTGGCCAACGTCGTGGGAGCCGCCGAGCGCCAGGCCGGCTGAACCTTGCGCTGAACCTCAAGAGGGCGGTGTCCGGATCCCGGACGCCGCCCTCTGACGTTTCCGGCCGCGCTGCTTGGTACAGCTGGCCTTGTCCGGTAAAGCCGGCGGCCGGGGTTTGGCCTCGCGCGCGGCGGACAGTCAGCGGCGGGCGGGGGTTACCTCGTGCGCGGCCGGAGAATCAGCGGCGGGCTCTTGGGCTCACCGGCCGGGCGCTTGGCCTCCCCACGCGATAGACAGTCAGCGGCGGCCGGACTGAGCAGGAGACCAATCATGAGCGGCTGCCGAAACTGTTACGGCAGCCAATCGTCGGCAGCCCCCGGGGCGGCGGCAACTTTGGCGACAATCGACTGGTGGAAAGTTGCAGCGACACGCCGACGTTCGCTGCAGCTTTCCGCCACTCGATGACCTGTGAACAACTTCCGCACGCCAGGGCGCCGGCTGTAGATAATGTCCGGATGAGTCCAGCACACCGACCGGGACCGGAACAGCACCTGCCACGGCTGAGGCCGCTCCCGCCGCACCTGCAGGCCGCCGCGTTCACGATCGAGGACGGCCTGAAATCGGGGCTGAGCAAGAGCCAGTTGCGCCACCCACGCCTCATCCGCATAAGCCGGGGCATCTGCACGCTCCAGCCGGCCGGCCTCGACCTCGCAGCCCGCGTGCGCCCGTTCACGCGGATCAGCGATTCGAGCGCTGCCTCACATGACACCGCGGCACGCCTTTGGGGCTTTCCCGAACCTGCCGCCGGCTTCGATCGGCGGGTCCACATCTCGCGTCCAAGCGACCGCGCACGGATGCAACGCCCCGGCGTGGCGGGCCACCGATCCCGGCTCGTCCCGGATGAAGTGGCTTGGGTGGATGGACTGTGCCTCACGACGCGCACGCGGACATGGCTGGACCTGGCGGAAACCCTCGATCTGGCTGACTTGGTGGTGATAGCCGACTACCTCCTGCGCATTCCGCGGCCGGACTTCGAAGGGCGCGTGGCTCCATTCGCCACCCGGGAGGATCTCCAGGCCCTGCTGAACCGCCACCCCGGAAAGCGGGGCCTGCGCAAGGCTCGTGCAGCCTTGGCGTTGGCCCGGGTCGGAGCGGACTCTCCGCCCGAGACCAGGCTTCGGCTGGCCATGCTCAGCGCGGGATTGCCGGAACCCGAGGTGAACAAGCCGATCAGGGACGACGACGGCGCTATTCTGCACAGCCCCGACCTGTCGCTGCCTGAATACCGGATCGCCATCGAATACGAGGGCGAAGGCCACGGCCAGGCCGACCAAATCGCGCGGGACATCGAGCGGGCCGAACGGGCCCGGGCAGCAGACTGGGACGAAGTCCGGATCTCCAGGCGGCACATGGCCAACGGCGCAGACCGCGCGATCCGAAAAATCACCGCGGCACTGCAGCGGCGTGGCTGGTCCGCGGAGCAGGCTGCCTGAGCTCACAGCCGGCCCCGCAGCATGTTCTGGTGCAAAAAGACGACGCCGGTCGGGGCGTCGAAGAGCTCGACGGACCGGCCGGACACGACCGAGGCGGGCGTCCCATCGGGGCGCCGAAGAGCTCGACGCATCGGACCGACACGACCGAGGCGCGACGTCCCATCGGGCGCCAAAGAGGTCGACGCACCGGACCGACACAACCGAGGCGGGCGTCCGGCCGGAATAGCTCCGGCAGGACACCCGCCTCGGTGTTGAGTCAGCTGGGGTTACTCCAGCACAACCTTGGTGGCTTAGACGCCGGCCTTGACGGCGTCGTCGGTGGAAACTCCGCGGCGCTTGTCGAAGACGGTGGCCCCGACTTCCTGCTCGGCCTGGTTGTTGATCGACAGATCGATGCCGGGGCGGTCGCGCAGGATCAGCACAGCGATGATGGAGATGATCGTCATGCCGAACAGGTACGCCGAGACGGAGCTGCTGGTCCCGGTGGAATTGATCAGTGCCTGGGCGATGGTTGGGGCGAACGCGCCGCCGAGAATCGCGCCCAGTGCGTAGGCGATCGAGACACCCGAGTATCGCACGGAGGCCGGGAAGATCTCGCTGTACCAGGCCGCCTGCGGGCCGTAGCTCAAGCCCAGGCCGAAACTGAACAGCGCCAGCGCCAGGTACAGCATGCCCAGCGAACCGGTGTCGATCAGCCAGAACAGCGGGAAGACCGTCAGCAGCTGGGCGCCGAAACCAATCAGGTACGTGCGCTTGCGACCGATCTTGTCGGCCATGATGCCGGCCAGGGCGGTGAAGATGAACCACATGGCCGAGGCGAACGTGATGGCCAGCAGCACGTCGGTGCGCTCCATGCCCACTGCCTCGCTGGTGGCGTAGCTGGGGATGAACCCGCCGGTGGCCATGTAGCCGGCAGAGTTGTTGCCGGCGAAGATCAGTGCGGCCAGGATGACCAGCAGCCAGTGCTTGCGGAACAGTTCCACGATGGGGACCTTCTGCTGCTGCTTCTTGTCGGCAATCTCCTTGAACACCGGGGACTCGTCCACCGAGCGGCGAACCATGTAGCCGATGGCGATCAACACGACGCTAAGCAGGAACGGGATGCGCCAGCCCCACTCAAGGAAGGCCTCGCCGGGGGAGATCACGCCGGTCATCAAAGTCATGACGCCCGAAGCGAGCAGCATGCCGAGCGGAACACCCAACTGGGGGAAGGACCCTGCACGGCCGCGGCGGTCACGCGGGGCGTGCTCCACGGCCATCAGGACGGCTCCGCCCCATTCGCCGCCGGCGGAGATGCCCTGCAGGATGCGCAGCGAGAGCAGCAGCACCGGGGCCAGGATTCCGGCCGTCTCGTAGGTGGGCAGGATGCCGATCAGCGTCGTCGCTGCTCCCATCATCATCAGCGTGATGACCAGCATGGCGCGGCGGCCGAGCTTGTCGCCGTAGTGTCCGGCCAGGAAGGCGCCAAGCGGCCGGAACAGGAAGCTGATGCCAACGGAGGCGAAGGCAAGGAGCAGCCCGATGGATTCGCCGGCCGGCTCGAAGAACAGGTGCGCGAAGACCAGGCCCGCTGCCGTGGCGTAGATGAAGAAGTCGTACCACTCGATGGTGGTGCCGATGATGGTGGCAAACGCGACGCGACGCTGATTGGCGGCGGACGATTGCCCGGAAACTGTAGTGCTCATAGTTGTCCTCTTGGGTCGGTCACACCGAGGAGGCCGGCGCGACCAGATGGGTGGAGCTTAGGCGGGCGGGAACAACGAGGCCGGGGTTTTCGGCCCGGGTCGTGTGGTTCCGCCGCCGGGTCTGCTTGGCAGCCCGGCGATGCCCGCCGGTTGGGATCAGCCACCATTCGGGGCAGAACGTTGAACGTGACAACCATTGTGACACGCCTCGCAATCCTCGGTAAACTTCAGATAAGCGGCGAACTTCTTTGATTGGACTGAAGTATTGTGGTCGATTTCACTTTGCGACAGCTTCAACTCTTCGCTGCCCTCCCGGACCATCCGACACTGAGCTCGGCTGCCGCCAGCCTGAACATCTCGGAGTCCGCGCTGTCGCAGGCCATCACGGCCCTCGAACGGGCCGCGGGTGAGCAGCTCTGCGTGCGGCGAAAGGCTCGCGGCCTCCAGCTGACGCCGTCGGGCCAGTTCTTCGCGCAACGGGCCCGACTGCTGCTGCGCGATGCGGAAGCACTGATCAGCGACCTCTCAGGCGCAGCCGGCGAACTGAAGGGACCGGTGCGGTTGGGGTGCTTCGCGAGCTTCGCCAGCAGCGTCCTGCCCTCGGTGCTCGATCGCCTGCCCGAACAGTATCCGGGCATCAGCGTGGACGTCACGGTCGGCTCCCACGACGACCTGCTGCCCGCCCTGGACGCCGGGCTGCTGGACCTGGCCATGGTCTACGACATGGAGCTCCCCGCCGGGTACAGCCAGCGCACCATCTATCAGACCGAGTTGCAGGCGGTGCTGCCGCCGGAACATCCCTTGGCCGGGCAGTCAACGGTGGATTTGGCGGACCTCGCCGCCGAACCCCTCATCATGTACGAGTCGAGTCCGAGCACGGCGAACACGTATCGCGTCTTTGAGGAACGCGGCCTGCGCCCGTACGTCGCCACGTCCATGCCGCAGGCGGTGCTGGTGCAGGCACTCGTCGGGCGGGGGCTGGGGTACGCGCTGCTGATGTCACGGCCGGCCGCCCCGGCCGTGACGGTCGAAGGCCGGCCGGTCGCGGTGCGGCCGCTATTGCCGCCCGTATCGCAGACGACCATGTGTGCGATCTGGCCGGACACCATGGTCCTCAGTCCCAGGGCCGAGGCGGTGTTGGGCCATGCCGTGCAGGCACTGGGCAGCGGCGGAGGCACCTGACCCTGCCGCCGCGCGCAACCTGACCCGCCGCGCGCAATCTGACCTGCCACCACCTGACCCGCCGACACAACCTGACCTACCACTTGACCCGCCGACACAACCTGACCCGCTGCCGCTGCCGCTGCCGCTGCCGCTGCCTGCCGCACCGGCGCTGTTGCTAGAGCGCCGCCGGCTGCAGTTTTGAGTGTGCCTTGAGGTCGAAGGCGGGGTCGGCGGCCTGTTCGGGGGTGAGGGTGGCGCCGGCGGCGAGGAGGCGGCGGGCGGCCATGTGGTCCGCGGGCTGGTTGACGGATTCGACGGCGGCGAGGGCGCCGTTGCGGAAGCAGAAGACGGAGAACTTTTCGTCGGCGGGGTCGCCGCGGAGAACTACCTCGTCGCCCGGGGCGACCAGGCCGGCGATCTGCAGGCGCAGCGGCCCCTGGTTGGACCAGAACCAGGGCAGATCCGCGTAGCCGCCAGACCCGGTGCCCAGGATGGCGCGGGCGGCGTGCCGGGCCTGGTCGGTGGCGTTCTGCACGGATTCGAGCCGGGTGCGGGCGCCGGCGTGGGGGTTGGGGAAGGACGCGCAGTCGCCGATGGCGTAGATGTCCGGGTCGGAGGTGCGCAGGGTGGCGTCGACGGTGATGCCGTTGTCCACCTCAAGGCCGGCGGCCGAGGCGAGTTCGGTGCGCGGGATGACGCCGACACCGACCAGGACCAGGTCCGCGGGGTAGCGTTCGCCGGTGGTGCTGATGGCGGCGGCGACGTGGCCGGTCTCGTCGGCGTCGAAGGAGGCGATGCCTTCGCCGAGGCGCAGGTTTACGCCGAGGCGCCGGTGGGCGTCGGCGAAGAACGCGCTCATGGTGGGGGTCAGGGCCCGGCTCATGGGCCGGTCGGCGTACTCGAGGACGGTGACGCCCAGGCCGCGG
>NZ_JBNHGF010000092.1:0-8683 GCF_059091005.1 Arthrobacter sp. Y3223164 | reverse complement strand
CGTCGTCGTGGTTAGTGGCCTGCGGCGGCCGCCGCCTCGTCCAGGTGGGCGATGGCGCGGGTGTCTTGGAACGCGCGGACGCCTTCGATGCCCTGTTCGCGGCCGAAGCCCGAGTGCTTCATGCCGCCGAACGGCGCACGGAGGTCCAGGCGGGTCGCGCCGTGGTCGTTGACCCAGACGTAGCCGCAGACCAGCTGCGAGCCGACGGCGTTGGCCTTGTCCGTGTCCGCGGTCCACACCGAGCCGCAGAGGCCGGCCCAGGTGTCGTTGGCCAGGGCCAGTGCTTCCTCCTCGGTGTCGAAGGGGAGGATCGGGATGACCGGACCGAACTGCTCCTGCGTGACCACGCGCAGCTGCGGGTCCGGGTCGACCACCAACGCCGGCCGCAGGAAGTTGCCGCCCTGCAGCTCCGGGTCCGCCGGCAGTTCCCCGAATTCCCGGACGTCGGCCCCGGCGGCCTTCGCCTCGGCGATGATTTCTTCGACGAAGGTCTTCTGCGCAGGCTGGTGCAGCGGGCCCATGGTGGTTCCCTCGTCCAGGCCGTAACCGACGACGGCCTTCTCCAGCCGCTCGGACAGCCCGGCGACCAGTTCCTCCAGCCGGGAGCGGTGCACATAGATGCGCTTGGCGGCCATGCAGATCTGCCCGGTGGTGTCGAAGACCGCGGCATACAGCCGGTCCAGGTGCGTGTCGTCCAGGACGGCGTCCTCGAGGACCACCGCCGGGTCGTTGCCGCCGAGCTCCAAGGTGACCCGGGTCAGGCTCTTGGACGCCATCTCCATCATCTTCTTGCCGCCGCCCACGCTGCCGGTGAAGCAGACCTTCGCCACGTCGTCGTTCTGGATCAGGCCGCCCATCTCGCTGTCCTGGCCGGTGACAATATTCAGCACCCCCGGCGGCAGCTTTTCTGCCACGCGCTGCACTACCCGGGTGATTGCCAGCGGGGTGGTGGGCGGCGGCTTGACGATCGCGGTGTTGCCAGCCAGCAGGGCGTGCGGCAACGAGGCGCCCAGGATGGCGATGGGCCAGTTGAACGGAACGATCACCGTGACCACGCCCAGCGGCTGGTACGCCACCGAGGTGGTCACCGGGATGCCCGGGGCCGGTTCGAGGACCTTGCCCTGCTCCACCTCGTCCGCGAGCGCCAGGGCGAGCTGGAAGCGGATCTCGAAGACCAGGGCGTCCACCCAGGCCTCCATGCGGATCTTGCCGTTTTCCTGCGACAGGATCGCCGCGTCCTCATCACGGAGATCGGCGATGCCTTCGATGGCCGCGCCGAGGTGGGCGGCGCGCTCCTTGGCGCCGAGCGCAGCCCACGCCGGGAAGGCGGACTTCGCGGCGGCGACGGCGTCGGCCACATCCTGCCGGGTGGCGGCCGCCGCGTAGCCGACCACTGAACCCGGCTTGCCGGGGTCCGCTACCGCGTATTTTTCGCCGGAGTCCCGGACTTCGCCGCCGATATAGAGCCCGGTAGTGACCTGGCCGGTTTCGCCGGTAGCGCTTGCTACGTCAGTCATCTCGAAACACCTCTCTGTGTTTTGACCGTTCCGGCCCCATGCCGGAACTGCAGGAGCGACGTTCTTCAGCGTCGGCGCCCCCTGCCGGCTGAAGGCGACAACCTCAGAGCGTGGTGGGCGCCAGTTTCCCCTGCCTTCAGCTTTGCCTATCCGCGGGGGGAGTGCTAGGGGTTGGTGCGCCCTATTTTCCGGCTGGCGCCGCCCGCTTTAGTAGCCGCGGTACGGGTTTTCGTCCGTGCCGCCGCTGCGGCCCTGGTCGTAGCCTTCCTGCCAGGCTTGGTGCACGGAGGCCACCAGCCCGGCGAGCAGTTCGTAGGAAGGGTGGTCCGGTCCGATGTACACCATCTCTTCTCCGGCCCGGTTCAGGATGCTGTGGATGTGCGTGCTCATCGTGGTCTTTCCTTTGCAGTTCCGGGTATCTGCCGGCTGGGGTGACGCCACCCGTGGTGTCCTAGCTATTCTTGGGGGATGAGTGCTCCAGCACAATCAACCCTCGCGTTTGATGGCCGCTTCGCCCGCGAGCTTGTGGAGCTGGCCGTCCCCTGGCGGGCGCAGGAGGTCCCCGACCCGCGCCTGCTGGTTCTCAACGAGCCGCTGGCCGCCGAGTTGGGAATCGAGCCGGCCGCCCTGCGCAGCCCCGACGGGCTGCAGCTGTTGACGGGCAACCAGATCCCCGGTGGTGCCACTCCGGTGGCGCAGGCGTACGCCGGACACCAGTTCGGCTGGTACTCGCCCCGGCTCGGCGACGGGCGGGCGCTCCTGCTGGGCGAGCTGACCGATGCGGGCGGCCGGCTGCGCGACGTCCACCTCAAGGGTTCTGGGCCCACGCCGTTCGCGCGGGGCGGTGACGGCCAGGCCGCGGTGGGCCCGATGCTCCGCGAATACGTGGTCAGCGAGGCCATGCATGCCCTGGGCATTCCCACCACGCGCTCCCTCGCCGTCGTGGCCACGGGGCTCCCGGTTTACCGTGACACCGAGTTGCCGGGAGCCGTTCTGGTGCGGGTGGCCGGCAGCCATCTGCGTGTGGGAAGTTTCCAGTACGCCCGGGCCACGGGCGACGTCGACCTCCTGCGCCGGCTCGCCGACCATGCCATTGCCCGCCACCACCGGGCGGCCGCCGAGGCCGAGCACCCGTATCTGGCGCTGTTCCACGCCGTGATCGGCGCCCAGGCCTCGCTGGTGGCGCAGTGGATGCTCGTGGGATTCGTGCACGGGGTCATGAACACCGACAACATGGCGATCTCCGGTGAAACCATCGACTACGGGCCCTGCGCCTTCATGGACGCCTTCGATTCGGCCTCCGTCTACAGTTCCATCGACGAGGGCGGACGTTACGCGTACGCCAACCAGCCGCTTGCCGCCGAGTGGAACCTCGCCCGGCTCGCCGAGGCCCTCCTGCCGCTCCTGCACGACGATCAAGAGCAGGCGGCCGCCCTCGCGTCGGAAGCCTTGGGCGCCTTCAGGAGCGAGTACAGCGCCGCCTGGCTGGCCGGCGCGAGGAGCAAGATCGGCCTGGGCGACGGGGTCGATGCAGCGGCGGCCTCCCCGCTCGTGAACGACCTCCTGGCCCTGCTCCAGGCGGGCAAGGTAGACCACACGGCGTTCTTCCGCAGCCTCGGCGCGGCCGCCCGGGGCGAAACCGACGCGGCGCGGCGCCTGTTTCCGGACCCATCTGGGTTCGATGACTGGCTGGGGCGATGGCGTCCGCTCCGGCCGGACGCGGGTTTGCTGGACCGGGTCAACCCCGTCTACATTCCCCGCAACCACCTGGTCGAGGAGGCCCTCGACGCCGCCACGCACGGAGACTTGGACCCGTTGGACCGCCTCCTGGAGGCGGTGACCCGCCCCTACGACGAGCGCCCCGGTCTGGAGCGTTACGCAGCCGCTGCGCCGGAAGACTTCGGCGCGTACCGGACTTTCTGCGGGACGTGAGCGCCGCCGGCAAGACGCCGACGGGACGGGGGCCGATGCCCGGCAACACGGCGCCCGATGGCCGCGCCCGGCACCTAATTGTCGAAGGATATCGGCCACCGGTATTTGGCGTCCTTGCGGGGCGAATCCGCCCTTTTGGCCGGTTTGGCGGGCGGCAGCCGAATGTAACCGCGGGGTCGGCTCTGTAATATGGGCGCAGACTACAGCGACCGCGACGGAAGGGTGATTCTTTGTTGAGAGCTATCAGCTACAACCTGCGGAAACACAGTGCGAGCGCGGAACTCGAGGACCTGACCGACCGCTACGACGTCGACGTGATGTGCCTGCAGGAAGCGGACACGGAGAAACTTCCGCACACGCTGGGACACCTGCGGTTGGCCAATTCGACCAAGGGAAACAGGCTGGGACTGGCCGTCTATTACGACGAGAACCGGTTCTCCGCCCTCGATACCAACACCTTCGAACTCAAGAAGTCGCTGCACGATTACGTGCTTGCACCCGCCCACGAGCGGCTGCTCGGGGTCAAGATGGTGGACAACGAGAGCAAACACGAAATCGTCGTCGGCGACTTTCACGCCGCGCCGCTGACGGCCACCAACTCCCTGCGCCGGCATCAGATCAAGGCCGGCCACGAAGCGCTGCTGGGCATGGGCGGCACCGGCGAGCAGATGACACTGATGGTGGGGGACTTCAACTACCCCTTCTTCACGAAAAACCTGATTGCGCACCTGAAGGAAACGGGCTACGAGCTCACCCTGAGCAACCGCCGCACCTACACGCGCTACAAGCTGTTCCGTGGCCACTTCGACTTCGCCACGTCCCTGGGCCTGGACATTCAAAGCGTGGAAACCCTGCCGCGCGGCCAGTCCGACCACCTGCCGATCCTGGTGACGGCGGAATACGTGGACGAGAACCGCGAGGCCCGCGCCAGCTGACGGGTTCGCCATATTCCGCCAACTGGCGGTCGGCTGAAGGTCTGACAGACGAGAACCAGCGGAAGTGCATGCGCCGAATGGCTGCCGCGGCGGCGGAGGCCCGCCCGCCCCTTGCCGTCGCCTTGAAATTGGAGGCGACCAGTGTTGCCAAAATCAGCAACGCCCCCGCTGTTTGACCGGGGGCGAGTTCCTGATGAAGGACCAGCCATCCGGTGGCGGTGGCGACGACGGGACTCAACAGTCCCAGTAGCGACACGCTAAACGCCGGCAGCAGCTGCAGCCCGCGGAACCACAACGCGTAGGCCACAGCAGTTCCGATCACCGACAGGTAGATGTAGCCACCGATATTCGAACCGGTCAGCTGCGGCAGCGGGCCCTCCATGAGGAGGGCCAGCGGTGCCAGCAGCAAACCACCGGCCGTCAACTGCCAGCACGTAACGGCCAGAGCCGTATCCGGCTGCCCCCACTTCTTAGCCAGCACCAGGCCGGCGCCCATGGACAAGGTGCCGCCCAAGGCGGCCGCGACCCCCACCGCGTCGAGTCCGGCGTGTGATTGCAGCACTATCAGCGCGACGCCAAACAAGCCGACGGCCGCTGCAATG
The DNA here is from genome assembly GCF_059091005.1 of Arthrobacter sp. Y3223164. Lineage (NCBI taxonomy): Bacteria > Bacillati > Actinomycetota > Actinomycetes > Micrococcales > Micrococcaceae > Arthrobacter > Arthrobacter sp. Y3223164. The sequence continues at coordinate 3,697 of NZ_JBNHGF010000092.1, read as the reverse complement.
ACCTTGGGGCCGGTCAGCCGCTCGCCGATCCAACGCGAGGCCAGGACAGCCACCAGCAAAGGCTGCACGGCGCCAATGGTCGCCGCCACTCCGCCGGGCAGCCGATGGGCGGCAATAAACAGCAGGGCGAAGAAAACGCCGATGTTCAGTGCGCCGAGCAGTGGGGCCTTCCACCACCAAGGGCCCTGCGGGAGCCGCCGGACAATCAACAGCAGGAGGAGCCCTGCAGGTAGCGCCCGCAGTGCCGCTGCTAGGAGCGGCTTGTCTGCAGGCAGCAGTTCGGTGGTGACCGCGTAGGTCGTTCCCCAGGTCAACGGGGCGAAGGCAGTGGCTGCCAGGAGGAGCCATCGATTGCTAAGCACTTAGCCAATATAGCTAAGCTCTTAGCGAATCGTCTATGCTGGATGCGTGGAAGACCCGGTAGCGAAAATTTTGGCGCAGTGGGCTGCGGAACGGCCCGACCTGGACGTTTCGCCTATGGCAGTGATTGGACGGATCACTCGCGCGTCGCGGAAGGTGGACGCCGTGCTGGCGGCAACGTTCGCCCGCCACGATCTCGATTCGGCCAGTTTTGACGTCTTGGCGACACTGCTGCGCTCGGGGAAGCCTTACACGCTCAGTCCACGGGAGCTGACCCAGGCCGCGATGGTGACCTCCGCCGCCATCGCCCAGCGCTTAAACCGACTGGAAGAGCGGCGGCTGGTCACAAGAACCAAAGACATCACGGACGGCAGGGGCAAGCAGGTTACCCTCACGCCCGCAGGGCGGGACCTCGTCAACAAGGCTCTGCCCGACCATGTGAACACCGAACGCGCCCTGCTCGCCGGATTGACTCGGACGGAACGCGACCAGCTCGCGCGCCTGCTGGCCAAGGTGGAGCAAGCGGCCGAAGCGCGCTGCTAGCCGACCGGTACGAAGTCGGCTCCTACAACGAGCACGACCGGAACGGTTCCGCGGTCCTCGTACCCGGCAGCGGTCCACTTCCTGCTGAAACCGCCCGGCTGACCGGTGGCCCGGGGTAGTGGTGGCCCCGGCCGTCTGGCAATGTTGGGGGTAGAGCCCGTCTGGAGAATTCCAGCCGTCGAGCACAAAGGAGATGACGCCATGAAGGATTCGGTTCTGCGGCACGAGCCCGTCCTTGACCGCACCAACCATGACGACGGCGGTGCTGCCGCGAGGGCGGACGGGGGTGCTGCCAGGGCAGACGGGGATGCCGCCGCGGCAGACGGCGGGAACACCGCCGTCGAGCCCCTCGCCGAACCCCAGGCGCCGGACATCAGCTTTGACGAGCAGTTCTACCCGGCCCGTCCCCGCTCGCTGCGCCCCACGGCCCGCCGCCGCCAGTTCGTCCCCGGCCAACCGCCGTTCGAGCCGGACGCGCGCAACAAGGTCTATGTGGAGTGGCTGCGCAACCAGTCCATGCTGGGCGACGCGAAGGTTTTGGGGCGCCAGCTCTCCGGGCAGGCCAGCATGTGGCAGAACCCGTTCGCGTACCCGAATCCGCGGGCGGCGGTGGAGCGGGCCTCGGTCTGGTTCACGGCCTACCCGCTGTCGCTGATCACCAGGCCCGGACAGACGTTCTTGGCGGCGCTGGGCGATGCCGCGCTCTGGGAGGCCTTCCAACAGATCGGCATCAAGGCCATCCACATCGGGCCGGTGAAGCTGGCCGGCGGCCTGACCGGCTGGAACCATACCCCCAGCGTGGACGGGCACTTCGACCGCATCAGCATGGCGATCGACCCGCTGTTCGGCACCGAGGACGAGTTCCGGAGCATGTGCGGGGTGGCCGCCGAACACGGCGGCACGATCGTGGACGATATTGTGCCCGGCCACACCGGCAAGGGAGCAGACTTCCGGCTGGCGGAGATGAACTTCCGCGACTATCCGGGCATCTACCACATGATCGACATCCCGGAGTCCGACTGGGACCTGCTGCCGGATGTCCCCGAGGGCGAGGACTCGGTCAATATCGACGTCGCGACCGAGCGCCGGCTCCAGCAGGCCGGCTACATCATCGGCGAACTCCAGCGGGTCATTTTCTACGAACCCGGCGTCAAGGAAACCAACTGGAGCGCCACCCCGCCGGTCCTGGACACCGAGGGCAAGGCCCACCGCTGGGTCTATCTGCACTACTTCAAGGCCGGCCAGCCGTCCATCAACTGGCTGGACCCCACCTTCTCCGGCATGCGCCTGGTGATGGGCGATGCCCTGCATTCGCTGGTGGACCTGGGGACCGGGGCGCTCCGGCTGGACGCCAACGGCTTCCTGGGCGTGGAGAAGAGCGCCGAGGAAACGCCGGGCTGGTCCGAGGGGCATCCGCTCTCAGCGGCGGCCAACCAGATCATCGGCAGCATGGTCCGCAAGGTCGGCGGCTTCACCTTCCAGGAGCTGAACCTCAGCATCGACGACATCAAGGCCACCTCCGAAACCGGCCCGGACCTGTCCTACGACTTCGTGACGCGCCCGGCGTACCACCACGCCCTGGTCACCGCGGACACCGAGTTTCTCCGGCTGACGCTGCGCCTGGCCATGGACATCGGCGTAGACCAGGCGTCGCTGGTGCACGCGCTGCAGAACCACGACGAGCTCACCTACGAACTGGTGCACTTCACCACCAAGCACAAGGACGACGTCTATGAGCTCGACGGCGAGGAGCTCACCGGCGCGGAACTGGCCCACAAGGTGCAGCAGACCCTGCGGGACGGGATCACCGGCGAAGCCGCCCCCTACAACCTGGTCTTCACCGCCAACGGAATCGCCTGTACCACGGCCAGCGTGATCACCGCGGTGCTGGGCATCACCGACCTGGATTCGATCACCGAAGAGCAGTCGGCCGAAATCTGCCGCGTGCACCTGCTGCTGGCCATGTACAACGCGCTGCAGCCGGGGGTCTTCGCGCTCTCCGGCTGGGACCTGTGCGGGATGTTGCCGCTGGAGCGCAGCCGGGTGGCCCGGCTGATGTCCCGGGGCGACACGCGCTGGATCAACCGCAGCGCCCATGACCTGATGGGTTTCGACCCGACAGCCGAGACGTCAACCTCCGGCATGCCCATGGGCAAGGCCCTGTACGGCACGCTGCCCGAGCAGCTCGAGGACGAAGCGTCGTTCGCCCGGCAGTTGGCCCGCATCCTGGCAGTCCGGGAAGAGCACGGCATCGCCAAGAGCGCCCTGATAGATGTTCCCGACGTCTCCCATCGCGGCATGCTGGTGATGGTCCACCAACTGGTCTCGGGCGGGCAAGAGGTCACGGTCCTGAACTTCTCCGGGCAGGAAATCGCCGGTACCGTCCGCTCCGAAGCCCTGGAGCTGGGCTCCGAAGTGACCGACGCGTTCAGCGGCGAAACCATCGGCACGGTGGACGACCTGCACAGCTTCTATCTCCACCTCGGACCTTACGCGGGCACCGCCTTGCTGATCGCGCCGCCGGCCCCGGAAACGGATGACGACGGCGACGCTCCCCAGGCGGGTGCCTGATCCGCTAGATCTCCCAGTCGCCGAGCCCCTCGGCGCCGTCGCCAAAGAAACCGCCGAAGCCTGCATTGTCCGCAAAGCCCTCACCGGCGGAGGCGACGGTGTCGCCGAATCCTTCCGCGGCGCCGGCCAGTCCTTCCCCGATGCCGGAGAATCCTTCCAGCAGGGGACCGGCGATGGCCGAGCCGACGAAGCCGGCGGCCACACCGGCCAGCAGGCCGGCGCC
>NZ_JBNHGF010000091.1:0-8830 GCF_059091005.1 Arthrobacter sp. Y3223164 | reverse complement strand
GGTGGCGAGCGCCGTCGTCGTAATGACCGTCCTGCCGCTCCCGCCGCAGGCGAGGGCGCAGCCAAGGCCGAGGCACCTGCCGCTGAGGCAGCAGCGCCGGCGGCAGAAGGAGGAGAAGCTTAAATGCTTATCCCACGTCGAGTTAAGTTCCGTAAGCAGCACCACCCGGGTCGTTCCGGCGCTGCTTCCGGCGGCACCGAGGTCAGCTTCGGCGAGTGGGGTATCCAGGCTCTGACGCCGGCATACGTCACCAACCGCCAGATCGAAGCGGCCCGTATTGCGATGACCCGCCACATCAAGCGTGGCGGCAAGGTTTGGATCAACATTTATCCGGACCGCCCGCTGACCAAGAAGCCGGCCGAAACCCGCATGGGTTCCGGCAAGGGTTCGCCGGAATGGTGGGTCGCCAACGTCAAGCCGGGACGGGTTCTGTTCGAACTGTCCGGTGTCAATGAAGAGGTAGCTCGCGAGGCCCTGCGCCTGGCGATCCACAAGCTGCCGTTGAAGGCACGCATTGTGCGTCGCGAAGGTGGTGAATAGAAATGGCAGTTGGTTCAAAGGAACTGGCAACCGATCAGCTCGAGACTTTCGATAAGGACCGTCTCGCAGAGGAGCTGCGCAAGGCCAAGGAGGAGCTGTTCAACCTCCGTTTCCAGTCCGCCACCGGTCAGCTGGAAAACCACGGCCGCCTGAAGGCCGTCAAGCGGGACATCGCGCGCATCTACACCGTGCTGCGTGAGCGCGAGCTGGGCATTCGTCCCGAGGTCGTTGCTTCTGCGGAGGCTCCGGTTGAGGAGAAGAAGGCCAAGAAGGCTAAGAAGTCTGAAAAGGCCGCCGAAGCCGAAACCGCCGAGACCGAAACCCCCGCTTCGGAGGATGAGGCCAAGTGAGCGAAAACACGAACAAGGATGCAACTGTGGAAGAAGCCACTCCGGCTCGCGGTTACCGTAAGACCGCCCGCGGCTACGTCGTCTCGGACAAGATGGAAAAGACCATCGTGGTCGAGGTTGAGGACCGCGTGAAGCACGCGCTGTACGGCAAGGTGATCCGCCGGACCGAGAAGCGCAAGGCCCACGACGAGCAGAACTCCGCCGGCATCGGCGACCTGGTTCTGATCGCCGAGACCCGGCCGCTGTCCGCCACCAAGCGGTGGCGCCTGGTCGAGATCATCGAAAAGGCCAAGTAGGACCTACGTCCTGCGCGGGGCCCGCCTGCCGAGCGGGCGGGCCCCGCACCCTTAAGTTTCCCTTCCGGCACAAGAGGATCCCGGTCCGCCGGAGCAGCCGGAAGGGTTTGGAAGGGACCGTGGTTTCGGCCGCGGACCCTTTGAAAAGCACAAGCCCCTGGCCGTGATTTCACGTCCGGGGTGTCTTGGTCATAAACTAGTAATCTTGCCTGTGCCGTTTGGAAAGACCATCCATCCTTCCGCATGGACAGAATAGGCAAATTCCCGCAACCGCCTTCGGACCGCACACGCGTGCGGTCAGGGGGAGTTACGGTGCGGGCTACCCATATCCGTTCCGCAAGGCTCAGCAATGAGAACCGGCGCGACGACAGGAGTAATAAGTGATTCAGCAGGAGTCGCGACTGAAGGTCGCCGACAACACGGGTGCCAAGGAAATCTTGACCATCCGCGTTCTCGGTGGATCCGGCCGTCGCTACGCAGGCATTGGCGACACCATTGTTGCCACCGTCAAGGATGCAATTCCCGGCGGCAACGTCAAGAAGGGTGACATCGTCAAGGCTGTCATCGTTCGCACCAAGAAGGAACGCCGCCGTGCGGATGGTTCCTACATCAAGTTCGATGAGAACGCAGCCGTGATCCTCAAGAACGACGGCGACCCCCGCGGTACCCGTATCTTCGGCCCGGTCGGCCGTGAGCTTCGCGACAAGAAGTTCATGAAGATCATCTCGTTGGCTCCGGAGGTGCTGTAGTCCATGGCTAAGTACAAGATCAAGAAGGGTGACCTGGTTCAGGTCATCACCGGTGCCAAGGCTGAGCGCGGCGGCGACCGCGGCAAGCAGGGCAAGGTCCTGAAGGTGTTCACGGAGTCCAACCGGGTGCTGGTCGAAGGCGTTAACCGCGTCACCAAGCACACCAAGGCCGGGCAGTCGGAACGCGGCACGAAGACCGGTGGCATCGAGACCGTTGAGGCCCCGATCCACATCTCGAACGTGGCGATCGTCGATCCCGAGACCAAGAAGCCGACCCGCGTTGGCTACCGCACCGAAACCGTCGAGCGTGATGGACGTGAGCGCACTGTGCGCATCCGCGTGTCCAAGGCCTCCGGGAAGGACCTCTAATGACTGAGACTGTCACCAAGATCGTCCCCCGCCTGAAGACTCGCTACGCCGGCGAGATCAAGCAGGCTCTGCGGGACGAGTTCAAGTACGAGAACGTGAACCAGGTTCCCCGCCTGGTCAAGGTCGTAGTCAACATGGGTGTTGGAGATGCCGCCAAGGACTCCAAGCTCATCGACGGCGCCGTGCGCGACCTGACCCAGATCACCGGTCAGAAGCCGCAGATCACCAAGGCCCGCAAGTCCATCGCCCAGTTCAAGCTGCGCGAAGGCATGCCGATCGGCGCCCACGCGACGCTGCGCGGCGACCGCATGTGGGAATTCGTGGACCGCCTGGTCACCCTGGCCCTGCCCCGTATCCGCGACTTCCGCGGCCTCAACGGCAAGCAGTTCGACGGCAACGGCAACTACACCTTCGGTCTGACCGAACAGTCCATGTTCCACGAGATCGATCAGGACAAGATCGACCGCGTGCGCGGTATGGATATCACCGTAGTAACCACTGCAAAGACCGATGACGAGGGCCGCGCGCTGCTGAAGGCGCTGGGCTTCCCGTTCAAGACCGAAGATTAATTAGCTACGTGAAAGGTCCCGCCCCGGCGCCCAGCGCTGACCGGAGCGAGGAAACCGTTACGAGGAAGGGCAAGAGCCCACAATGACTATGACAGATCCTGTCGCAGACATGCTCACGCGTCTGCGCAACGCCAACTCGGCATACCACGACTCAGTGTCGATGCCGTACAGCAAGCTCAAGGCTCGCGTCGCCGACATCCTGAAGGCCGAAGGCTACATCGCCGGCTGGAAGGAAGAAGAGGCCGAGGTTGGCAAGAAGCTGACCCTGGAACTCAAGTTCGGTCCGAACCGCGAGCGTTCCATCGCCGGCATCCGCCGCATCTCCAAGCCCGGTCTGCGCGTTTACGCGAAGTCCACCAACCTGCCGCACGTACTCGGTGGCCTGGGCATCGCAATCCTGTCCACCTCTTCCGGGCTGATGACTGATCGTCAGGCCGGCAAGAAGGGCGTGGGCGGCGAAGTCCTCGCTTACGTCTGGTAACGGAAAGGAAGAGATTAAATGTCACGTATTGGACGTCTCCCCATCACCGTTCCCGCAGGCGTTGAGGTCAAGATCGACGGCAACGTCGTCTCCGTCAAGGGCGCCAAGGGCGAGCTGAGCCACACTCTGGCTTCGCCCATCACGGCTTCCCTGGACGAGAACACCATCACCGTCTCCCGCCCGAACGACGAGCGCGAATCGCGGTCCTTGCACGGCCTGACCCGCACGCTGATCAACAACATGATCGTCGGCGTCACCGAAGGCTACAAGAAGAACCTCGAGATCGTCGGCACCGGTTACCGTGTGCAGGCCAAGGGCTCGGACCTCGAGTTCGCCCTCGGCTTCAGCCACCCGGTGGTCGTCAACGCACCCGAGGGAATCACCTTCGCCGTGGAGGGCGCCACCAAGCTCTCCGTTTCCGGTATCAACAAGCAGCAGGTCGGCGAAGTTGCTGCCAACATCCGCAAGCTGCGCAAGCCCGACCCCTACAAGGGCAAGGGCGTTCGCTACGCCGGCGAGCAAATCCGCCGCAAGGTCGGAAAGGCTGGTAAGTAAACCATGGCGATCAGCATTAATAAGAAGCGGACCTCGAAGTCCAAGTCCGCAGCACGCGGCCGCCGCCACCTGCGCGTCCGCAAGCGCATCACCGGTACCGCGGTCCGTCCGCGCCTGGTGGTCAACCGCTCCGCACGCCACATCTTTGTCCAGGTTGTCGATGACAGCAAGGGCATCACCGTGGCTTCCGCTTCCACCATGGAAGCCGACCTGCGGGCGCTCGACGGCGACAAGTCCGCCAAGGCAAAGCGCGTCGGTGAGCTCGTTGCCGAGCGTGCCAAGGCTGCCGGTGTTGAGGCCGTGGTCTTTGACCGCGGCGGCAACCGGTACCACGGCCGTATCGCAGCGGTTGCCGACGGCGCACGTGAAGGTGGGCTGGCACTGTGACCGCTGAGAACAACGAAAAGGAAACTCAGGTGACTGAAGCAACTGAGACCGCTGCCGCGGGATCCGCTGAAACCACCGCTGCTTCCGGCCAGGAGGACCGCCGCGGCGGCCGTCGTGGCGAACGCGGTGGCAGCGACCGTGGTGGCAACGACCGTGGCGGCCGCGGCCGTGGCCGCGACAACGCCCGCGACGCCGAGAAGGACAAGTTCCTCGAGCGCGTCGTCACCATCAACCGCGTGTCCAAGGTCGTCAAGGGCGGCCGCCGCTTTAGCTTCACGGCCCTGGTAGTTGTCGGCGACGGCAACGGCATGGTCGGCGTGGGCTACGGCAAGGCCAAGGAAGTTCCGGCAGCGATCGCCAAGGGCGTGGAAGAGGCCAAGAAGTCCTTCTTCCGCGTGCCGATCATCGCCGGCACCGTTCCGCACCAGGTGCAGGGCGAAGCCGCTGCAGGCGTTGTCATGCTGCGTCCGGCTGCTGCCGGTACCGGTGTGATCGCCGGTGGCCCGGTCCGCGCCGTGCTCGAGTGCGCCGGTATCCACGACGTGCTCTCCAAGTCGCTCGGCTCGGCCAACGCGATCAACATTGTGCACGCTACAGTCGATGCGCTGCGTCGCCTGGAGGAGCCCCGCTCCGTGGCTGCCCGCCGTGGCCTGCCCCTGGACGAGGTTGCGCCGGCTATCCTGCTGCGCAACATGCAGAAGGCAGGTGCGTAATGACCACACCCAAGAATCTGACTCCGTCGGATGCGCAGTTGGAAATCACGCAGATCAAGTCCGTCATTGGCGGCAAGCAGAACCAGCGCGACACGCTGCGTTCACTGGGCCTGAAGCGCATCGGACACACCGTTGTCCGCAGCGCCGATGCAGTGACCGTCGGCATGGTCAACACTGTTTCTCACCTGGTGAAGGTTGAGGAGGCGAAGTAAAAATGGCAGAAGAGAACAAAACTCTGAAGGTCCACCACCTGCGTCCTGCCCCCGGTGCCAAGACCGCCAAGACCCGTGTCGGTCGTGGTGAAGGCTCCAAGGGCAAGACCGCCGGTCGCGGTACCAAGGGTACGAAGGCCCGTTACCAGGTCAAGGCTGGCTTTGCCGGCGGCCAGCTGCCGCTGCACATGCGCCTGCCGAAGCTGCGCGGCTTCAAGAACCCGTTCAAGGTGGAATTCCAGGTCGTAAACCTGGACAAGCTCAACGAGCTGTTCCCCGAGGGCGGCGAAGTGACCGTGGACGCCCTGGTGGCCAAGGGTGCGGTTCGCAAGAACCAGCCCGTGAAGGTCCTGGGCACCGGCGACATCACCGTCAAGGTCGATGTGAAGGTTGACGCCTTCTCCGCCAGTGCCGCTGAAAAGATCGCCGCCGCCGGCGGCACCGTGACGGCGCTCTAGCAGCCCGTGACTGGTGGGGTCTTTTAGCAGCCTCTGACTGAACTCGTGGTGGCCGGTTTACGCCGGCCGCCACGAGTTCAGCCGCTTTAAGGCACACCACGTATTCTTAACCCGTTTAATGCGAACGGGCCGAGCCGATAGACTCGGATCTTGTGACTTGCCGCGCAGCGGCATCAGAAACTTCTTGGGAGGACGCTTGCTTAGCGCAATTGGCCGGGCATTCCGGACGCCGGACCTGCGGCGCAAGTTGCTGTTCACGCTCGGCATCATGACGGTCTACCGCATGGGCGTCTTCATCCCCGCCCCCGGCGTGGACTACGGCAACGTGCAGCAGTGTCTGGCGCTGGGCAACACCAGCGGCGGGCTGTACCAGTTCGTCAACCTCTTCAGCGGCGGTGCGCTGCTGCAGGTGTCCATCTTCGCCCTCGGCATCATGCCGTACATCACCGCCAGCATCATCGTGCAGTTGCTGCGCGTCGTCATTCCCCGGTTCCAGGAACTGCATCAGGAAGGCCCGCAGGGCCAGTCCAAGCTCACGCAGTACACCCGTTACCTGACCATCGCGCTGGGCCTGCTCAACGCCACGACGCTGGTGTCGCTGGCGCGGACCGGCGCCCTCCTGGGGGACTGCCCGGTCCCGATCATCCCCGAGGACAACCTGGTCACGATCTCCCTGATCATCCTGACCCTGACCGCAGGCACCGGCCTGATCATGTGGATGGGCGAGCTGATCACCGAGAAGGGCGTCGGCAACGGCATGTCCCTGCTGATCTTCATCTCCATCGCCGCCGGTTTCCCGAGCTCGCTGGGCGAGATCTGGAACACCCAGGGCGTGAACGTGTTCCTGGGCGTGCTGATCGTCGGCCTGCTGACCGTCGCCGCGGTGGTCTTCGTGGAACAGTCGCAGCGCCGCATCCCCGTGCAGTACGCCAAGCGCATGGTGGGACGCCGCACGGTCGGCGGCACCAGCACCTACATCCCGATCAAGGTGAACATGGCCGGTGTCATCCCGGTAATCTTCGCGTCGTCGATGCTGTACCTGCCGTCCCTGATCGCCCAGTTCAACACGCCGGCCGACGGAACCACCGCGCCGCCGGAGTGGGTCAACTGGATCAACACCTACCTGGTCAGCGGGGACTCGCCGTTCTACATGGCGGTCTACTTCGCACTGATCGTCTTCTTCACCTACTTCTACGTGGCGATCACGTTCAACCCCGAGGAAGTGGCGGAGAACATGAAGAAGTACGGCGGCTTCATCCCGGGCATCCGGGCCGGCCGCCCCACGGCGGAGTACCTGCAGTACGTGCTGGCCAGGATCACTCTGCCCGGCGCGCTCTACCTGGGCATCGTCTCGCTCATCCCGCTGATCGCCCTGGTACTGATCAACGCCAACCAGAACTTCCCGTTCGGCGGCGTCTCCATCCTCATCATGGTTGGTGTGGGCCTGGAGACCGTCAAACAAATCAACGCACAACTACAGCAACGTCACTACGAAGGACTTCTGCGATGACACAAATGCTCATTATCGGCCCGCCCGGATCGGGCAAAGGCACCCAGGCCTCCCGCATCTCCGACCGGCTGGGCATCGTCGCGATCTCCACCGGAGACATCTTCCGAGCCAATGTGAAGGAAGAGACGCCGCTCGGCGTCGAGGCCAAGAAGTACATCGACAAGGGCGAGTTCGTGCCGGACAGCGTCACCAACAACATGGTGCGCGACCGGTTGAAGCAGCCCGACGCCGCCGACGGCTTTCTGCTGGACGGCTACCCCCGCACCGGCGGCCAGGTCGACGAGTTGGACAGCATCCTGGCCGATGCCGGCTCGCAGCTGGACATCGTGCTGCAGCTGACCGCCGACGACGAGGAGCTGGTCAAGCGCCTGCTCGGCCGCGCCGCGCAGGAAGGCCGCAGTGACGACAACGAAACCGTGATCCGGCGCCGGCTGGCCCTGTACCACGAGCAGACGGAGGCCGTGGTGAGCCGTTACGCTGACCGCGGGATCGTCGCGACCGTTGACGGCATCGGCGATATCGACGAGGTCACCGAGCGCATCATGTCCGCGCTCAAGTCCGTCACGGCCTGACACCCCGCCAGACAGTTAGAAGAGGCAGCCCATGGCCTTCGGCCAGCCCAGCATCGAATACAAGACCAAGGACCAGATCCGGAAAATGCGGACCGCCGGCCTGGTGGTCAGCCGCGCCCTGGACGCTGCGGTTGCCGCAGCCGTCCCCGGCGCGACGACCGCGGATGTGGACGCGGCCTTCGAAGCGGTGCTGGACGAGGCCGGGGCCAAGAGCAATTTCAAGGGCTACCACGGCTTCCCCGCAACGGTCTGCGTGTCCGTCAACGAGGAAGTGGTTCATGGAATCCCGGGCGGTAAGGTGCTCGGCGACGGGGACATCATCTCGATCGACGGGGGCTGCAGCATTGACGGCTGGCACGGCGACTCCGCCCGCGGCGTGATCGTGGGCACCGCCGATCCGGAAGACCAGCGGCTGTCCGACGTCACGGAGGAGGCCATGTGGCACGGCATTGCCGCCCTCGCCACCGGCCACCGCGTGGGCGACATCGGCAACGCCATCGACGACTACGTCTCCTCCGTGCCGGGCAAACCGTTGGGCATCCTGGAGGACTACGTGGGCCACGGCATCGGCACCGCCATGCATCAGGCCCCGGACGTGCTGAACTACCGGACGAACCACCGCGGCCCGAAGATCCGTCCCGGGCTCTGCCTGGCCATCGAACCCATGCTGGTGCGCGGGGACATCGAGACCAAGGTGCTGGACGACGACTGGACCGTCGTGACCACGGACGGCTCGCGGTCCTGCCAGTGGGAGCACACCGTGGCAGTGCACGACGGCGGCATCTGGGTTTTGACCGCCGAAGACGGGGGAGCGGCCAGGCTGGCTCCGCTGGGGGTTACCCCGGTACCGCTGGACTAAACGCCCGCTGCCACACCCTTGGCCTGACGTCATCGAAAGGCCGGGTCCCGCTGGATCCATCGTCCAGCCGGCCCGGCCTTTAGAGGTTAATCCGCATCCTGCCCACCCGGGGCGGCCTGCCGCGGCTGGGCGAAGGGATGCGCACGGACACCGCACCGCGACCCGGTCCGCCGTGGCGGCCGATTGGCTGCGCACGGACACCGCACCCCG
>NZ_JBNHGF010000090.1:0-9164 GCF_059091005.1 Arthrobacter sp. Y3223164 | reverse complement strand
GCGCTCATCGCCGCTTCCGGGATCGAACGCCACCGCATCCTGGGCATCGGCCTGGCCGCGCCCGGGCCGATCGACGCGGCCGAAGGGATGGTGGTGGATCCGCCGATGATGCGCGAGTGGACCTCGGTGCCGCTGCGCGAACCCCTGCGCGACCTGACGGGCCTGCCGGTGCTGATGGACAAGGACACGACGGCCGCGGCGGTGGCGGAACTGTGGGCCAGCGGACGGCGGGAGCCCGAGAACTTTGTGTTCGTTTACCTGGGCACGGGCCTGGGCGCCGGCATCGTGCTCGACGGACAGGTGCTGCGCGGCGCCTCCAGCAATATCGGGGAGATCGGCCATTTTCCGGTGGAGGCGGAGGTCCCGCTGTGCGACTGCGGGAAACGCACCTGCGTGGGCATGGCGCTGAACTTCGGCACGCTGTTCCGGCAGGCCGTGGAGGCCGGCATCTTCCCGGCCGGCGCCGAGCTGGGGGACCGCCATCAGGCCACCGAAAGGATCGTCACGCTCTGCCGCATGGCCAGCGAGGGGGAGCCGGCGGCCGCGGCGATCATCGGCCGGGCCGCCGGGTTGCTGGGCGGAACCGTGGGGCAGGTGGCCAACATCCTGGACGTGGACCGGGTCATCTTTGGCGGCCCGCTGTGGGACGGCTTGGACGAGCTTGCGCTGCCCATTCTGCGGGAGGAAATTAACAAACGGTTTGTGTCGCGGGCGATCCACGAGGTTGACGTGGTGTCGTCCCCGCTGGGCTTCGAGGTGGGGGCCATCGGCGGCGCCTGCCTGGTGCTGGATGACGCGCTGTCGCCCAAGGCCAGCGGGTTGATCCTAGGGGGCTAGCCGGACGCGGGCAGGGGTGCGGTTCACACAGCGACGTCGGCGTCATCGGACCGGGCCGCCGCCCTGACCGGTTCAGGAGTTGCTTTATTAAATCCAATCGATTTAGATATATGGTGACGGCAGTGCCTGGAGTGCTCACGCTGCGGGAAAATGAACGGTCCCTTCATCGGCTCACGTGCTTCAGGGGAACGGCTCGGCCGTCGGCCAACAGGCGGCGGGAAGATGCTGCTGGCTCCGGCGAACGGGAAGAACCGGAACCGGCGGTCCCGGCTGACGGGAATTCCCGGCCGCTTTGGTGGAAGGCACTACAGCCGGCTACCGTCTGTGCTTCCGTGGGGGGTTGCACAGGCGGCGGTCGGCTGCCCTGATTAACGGGCCGGGCACGTCCGCCGCATTTCGCCGGCAGGGCCGGCGGTGAAGTGCCCCCGGGCAGATTCGAACTGCCGACACCCGCTTTAGGAGAGCGGTGCTCTATCCCCTGAGCTACGGGGGCAACGCCAAAAGCTTAGCTTAAACGGCGCCGCCCGCCGGTGCGGCGGCCGAGTCTCCGGCAGGCCGGGGTTTACGGGTGAAGACCGCGACGACGGCGGCGACCAGGCTCAGCCCGAACAGGACGGACTTGGCGACGGTGAGGAAGCTCGCCAGTGACGCGTCGCCGACCGGGTCCGTGGCCAGCATGGCGTCGACGGCGAGATTTTCCCCCAGATCCGCTGCCACGTAAAGCACGACGACGGACCAGGCGAGCCAGCGCCAGCCGGGGCGGCGGATCTGCTGCCCCAGCAGGATCAGCCACGTGAAGCCGAACAGCAGCGGGAAGAGGGTGTCGGCTGTCTTGTGCCAGTAGTTGTATTGCCCGGCACCGTCTTCGCCGAACGCGGTGCGCACCTGCTGGACGTACTCGGTGGAGTATCCGCCGATGAGCGTGTCCGGCATGGCCAGCCCCCCGGTCAGCTGGGAGAACTGCGGCATCACCAGCAGGAACGAGTAGCCGAACAGAAAGGCCGAGGCCGCGGCCCCGGCGATGACGATCAGGTTCGCGTTGCCGGCAGCGCGCTGGGGCGACCGGGTGCTGCCGGGAACGGCAGGCCTCGCGGCGGCGCTGCTGCCGGGGGCTGGGGCCGCCGCCGCACCGTGTTTCTTCGCGCGCTGTGCTGGGGTTTTGGACATACAACCATTATGCCGGGGCGCTCCTGCGTCGGCCGTGGGCGGAAGTCGCCGCCGGCGTCCCGCAGTGTCGGTGGTGGCTAATAGACTTAGGGGACCATGGATTTCCTCACCGACCCGGCGTTCGACCCGCATGTTGCCTCTCCGCCCGCTCCGCATCTGCCCGGCGCCGAAGAGCTGCTCTCGGGGCTGAACCCGCAGCAGGAAGAGGCGGTCAAGCATGCCGGCTCCCCGCTGCTGATCGTCGCCGGCGCCGGATCCGGCAAGACCCGGGTGCTCAGCCATCGCATCGCGTACCTGCTCGCCACCCGCCGCGCACGGCCGGGAGAGATCCTCGCCATCACCTTCACGAACAAGGCCGCCGCGGAGATGCGGGAGCGGATCGAGTCGCTGGTGGGGGACTCGGCCAAGCGGATGTGGATTTCCACGTTCCACTCATCCTGCGTGAAGATCCTGCGCCGCGAAGCCAAGCACGTGGGGTTGAACTCCAACTTCTCCATCTACGACTCGGCGGACACGCTGCGGATGGTCAGCCAGGTGGCCAAGGGGCTGGACCTGGACCCGAAGCGCTTCCCGCCCAAGTCCATCCAGCACAAGATCTCGGCGCTGAAGAATGAACTGATTGACGACGAGTCCTTCGCCTCCACCGCCAACTATTCGGATCCGTTCGAGCAGGCGGTGGCCTCGGTCTACACCGGTTACACCCAGCGTATGCGCCAGGCCAACGCCATGGACTTCGACGACCTGATCGCGCAGGTTGTCTTCATTTTCCAGGCGTTCCCGGCGATTGCGGACTCGTACCGCCGGCGGTTCCGCCACGTGCTGGTGGACGAATACCAGGACACCAACCATGCCCAGTACCGGCTGGTGCGCGAGCTGACCCGGGAGTCCGAGGACGGGTCGGTTCCGGCCGGCGAACTAACCGTGGTGGGCGACTCGGACCAGTCCATCTACGCCTTCCGCGGGGCCGACGTGCGCAACATCGTCGATTTCGAGAAGGACTACGCCAGCGCGCGCACCATCCTGCTGGAACAGAACTACCGGTCGACCCAGACCATCCTCACCGCGGCCAACTCGGTGATCTCCCGGAACCCCGACCGCCCGGCCAAGCGGCTCTGGACCGCCGAGGGCGACGGCGAGAAGATCATCGGCTACGTGGGCGAGAACGAGCACGACGAGGCCCGCTTCATCACCGGGGAGATCGACCGGCTGCAGGACTCCGAGGGCATCCGCCCCGGCGACATCGCCATTTTCTACCGGACCAACGCCCAGTCCCGGTCCATCGAGGACTTGTTGGTCCGGGTGGGGCTGCCCTACAAGGTAGTCGGCGGCACCCGCTTCTACGAACGCAAGGAGATCAAGGACGCGCTGGCCTACCTGCGGGTCCTGGCCAACCCGGACGACGTCGTCAACCTGCGCCGCATCCTCAACGAACCGAAGCGCGGGATCGGCGACCGGGCCGAGTACGCCGTCGCGGCGCTCGCGGAACGGGACCGGATCTCGTTCATGGACGCGCTGCGCCGGGCGGAGGAGGCGCCCGGCATGGCCACCCGGTCGGTGAACGCGGTCGCCGGCTTCGTGAAGCTCATCGACGACCTGGCCGAGGTGGCCGCCGGGTCCGGTGCGGCGGCCGCGCTGGAGGCCGTGCTGGAGCAGACCGGCTACCTGGCGATGCTGCGCCAGAGCAGCGACCCGCAGGATGAATCCCGCGTGGAAAACCTGGCCGAACTCGTGGCCGTGGTGCGCGAATACGAACGGGACAACCCGGAAGGGTCGCTGTCCGAATTCCTGGAACAGGTGGCGCTGGTGGCCGACGCGGACCAGGTGCCAGACGCCCCGGACAGCGAGGCGGCACGGCTGGCCCAGGACCAGGGCGTGGTGACGCTGATGACGCTGCATACCGCCAAGGGACTGGAGTTTCCGGTGGTCTTCCTCACCGGCATGGAACACGGAATCTTCCCGCACCAGCGCTCCATGACCGACCCGACGGAGCTGGCCGAAGAGCGCCGGTTGGCCTACGTCGGCCTGACCCGCGCCCGCCAGCGGCTGTACCTGACCCGGTCCGAGTCCCGCAGCATGTGGGGCCAGAGCCAGTTCAATCCGGCCAGCCAGTTCATCGAAGAGGTGCCGGCCGAACTCATCGACTGGAAACGCGAAGGCACAGCCCGCCCGACCTTTGCCTCCGCGGGCAGCTTCGGGTCCAGCCGCTACTCGGGATCGCACTGGGGTGCCGGGACCTCGGGCAGCCAGGACATCAGCAACATGCGGGGATCGGCGCCGTCGATCACCAGCGCCAAGACCCGGGCTGGACGGGTGCAGCCGCAGAAGGAAGTCATCGCGCTGTCCATCGGCGACAAGGTCAACCACGCGAGCTTCGGCAACGGGACCGTCCTGGGCCTCGAAGGAGCCGGCGACAAGACGGTGGCCAAGGTCAAATTCGACGCCGGCGAGAAGCGGCTGCTGCTGCGCTATGCGCCGCTGACCAAGATGGGCTGATCCCCGCTGGGAGATGCGCCACGTTTGCGTCGGCGCATTTGGCAGCGGCATGACGGGGCGCTTACCGTTCTTATCCATGGACCACGTGGACATCAGGACTTTGGAACGGCTGGCAACCCCCGATTTTTGGCTTGACAAGCCGCTGCGCGTTTCGCTGATCCTGCTGGGTGGATTCCTGCTGAACATTGTGCTGCGGATGGTGATCAAACGCGTCACGGGAAAGATCGCCGACGGCGAGACCGCCAAGCTGGACAAATTCGACCCTGCAGCGCCCAAGAACACGAAAGACCCGCGCTACTGGCTGATTCAGGACTCGCCGATTGCCGCGGTGCGCCGCGCCCAGCGCTCGAAGACGATCGGATCGGTGCTGCGTTCGATCACCACCATCGTGCTGGCCAGCGTCACCGCGTTGATGGTGCTCACGGAGCTGGAATTCAATCTTGGCCCGGTACTGGCCAGTGCCGGTATTGCCGGCGTCGCCATTGGTTTTGGCGCCCAGACCCTGGTCAAGGACTACCTGTCCGGGCTGTTCATGGTGGCCGAAGACCAGTACGGCATCGGTGACGTGGTCGACTTGGGCGAGGCCTCCGGCACCGTGGAGTCGGTCGGTCTGCGGGTCACGCAGGTGCGCGCCGTGGACGGCACGCTGTGGCACGTTCGCAACGGGGAGATCCTGCGGGTGGGTAACTCCTCGCAGGGCTGGGCGCGGGCGGTGCTGGACATCCCGGTGCCGTACGACTCCGATGTGGAGAAGGTCTCCGAGTTGATCCTCAAGACAGCCATGGAACTGCGCATGGACGAGGACAACCGCAGGCTGATTTTGGACGATCCGGAGGTCTGGGGTGTGGAGGCACTGACCGGCGAATCCGTGGTGATCCGTTTGGCCATCCGCACGAAGCCGCTGGAACAGTGGGCAATCGCGCGCAAGATGCGGGCCCGGCTCAAGGAAGCGTTGGCCGAGGAAGGCCTGCGCATTCCGCTGCTGAACCAGACCGTGATCAGGGGCAGTGCACCGGCAGCAGCCGCAGCTCAGGGCGGGGGAAGCACCGCGCAGGGCGGGGACGCTGCCGCGCAGGGCGGGCCGGCCGCCCAAGGCGGGAACACCGCCGTCGTGGATCAGACGGGAGCCGGCGGCAAGAATTAGGTTCACGGCGCCGATACCTCAAAGCCGGACACTTCTACAAGTCGTAGAAGTGTGCCCTTGCCCACTAAAGCGGTACTCTGGGACCGGCGCCCGAGGCCAAAGGGGCTAGAGTTCCCCATGGAGCACTGCAGGCATCCGCTCACCGTCCGTGGTCACCGCCACGGCCAACCGCGGACGCCGCTCCGAGTCAGAAACGACTTCGACGTAGAAGGACACAACCCGTGGACCTGTATGAATACCAGGCGCGCGATCTCTTCGAGGCACACGGAGTACCCGTGCTGGCTGGAATCGTTGCGTACACCCCAGAAGAAGCCAAGGCAGCTGCTGAGAAAATTGGCGGCGTAGTTGTCGTCAAGGCTCAGGTGAAGGTCGGAGGCCGCGGCAAGGCCGGTGGCGTCAAGGTTGCCAAGACCCCGGACGAGGCATTCGAATACGCCTCCAACATCCTCGGCATGGACATCAAGGGCCACACGGTCAAGAAGGTCATGATCGCGCAGGGCGCCGACATCGCCGAGGAGTACTACTTCTCCGTGCTGCTGGATCGCGCCAACCGCAACTACCTGGCCATGTGCTCGGTGGAGGGCGGCATGGAGATCGAGCAGCTGGCCGTGGAGCGCCCGGACGCCCTGGCCAAGGTTGCCATCGACCCGGCCGTGGGCATCGACCAGGCCAAGGCCGACGAAATCGTTGCCGAGGCCGGCTTCGCCGAAGACCTTCGCCCCAAGGTCGCCGAGGTCATCGTCAAGCTCTGGGACGTGTTCATCAAGGAAGACGCCACCCTGGTGGAGGTCAACCCGCTGGTCAAGACCGGCGCCGGCGACATCGTCGCCCTGGACGGCAAAGTCTCGCTGGACGAGAACGCCTCCTTCCGCCAGCCCGGCCACGAGGAGCTCGAGGACAAGGACGCCGCGGATCCGCTCGAGGCCAAGGCCAAGGAACTGGACCTGAACTACGTCAAGCTTGACGGACAGGTCGGCATCATCGGCAACGGCGCGGGCCTGGTCATGTCCACCCTGGATGTCGTCGCCTACGCCGGCGAGAAGCACGGCAACGTCAAGCCCGCCAACTTCCTGGACATCGGCGGCGGCGCCTCGGCCGAGGTCATGGCCGCCGGCCTGGACGTCATCCTCAACGACGAGCAGGTCAAGAGCGTGTTCGTGAACGTCTTCGGCGGCATCACCGCCTGCGACGCCGTGGCAAACGGCATCGTCAAGGCCCTGGAAATCCTGGGCGAGAAGGCCAGCAAGCCGCTGGTTGTCCGCCTCGACGGCAACAATGTCGACGAAGGCCGGCAGATCCTGCTCAACGCCAACCACCCGCTGGTCACCCTGGCCCTGACCATGGACCAGGGCGCCGACAAGGCCGCCGAGCTGGCCAACGCCTAAGGACCGAGGAACTAAAACATGTCTATCTTCATCAACAAGGACTCGAAGGTCATCGTCCAGGGCATCACCGGTGGCGAAGGCTCCAAGCACACGGCGCGCATGCTGCACGCCGGCACCAACATCGTTGGCGGCGTGAACGCGCGCAAGGCCGGCACCACCGTCACCCACGGCGAGAAGACCCTGCCGGTCTTCGGCACCGTCAAGGAAGCCGTCACCGAGACCGGCGCCGACGTCTCCATCGTCTTCGTCCCGCCGGCCTTCACCAAGGACGCCGTGGTCGAGGCCATCGAGGCCGAAATCGGCCTCGTCGTGGTGATCACCGAGGGCGTGCCGGTGCAGGACTCCGCCGAGTTCTGGGCGCTGGCACAGTCCAAGAAGGACTCCGACGGCAACCAGATCACCCGCATCATCGGCCCGAACTGCCCGGGCATCATCACGCCCGGCGAGTCGCTGGTGGGCATCACCCCGGCGAACATCACCGGCAAGGGCGGCGTGGGCCTGGTCTCCAAGTCCGGCACGCTGACCTACCAGATGATGTACGAACTGCGCGACCTCGGCTTCTCCACCGCCATCGGCATCGGCGGCGACCCGGTCATCGGCACCACCCACATCGACGCCCTGGCCGCGTTCGAGGCCGATCCGGAAACCAAGGCGATCGTGATGATCGGCGAAATCGGCGGCGACGCCGAGGAGCGCGCCGCCGAGTACATCAAGGCCAACGTCACCAAGCCGGTCGTCGGCTACGTGGCCGGCTTCACCGCGCCTGAGGGCAAGACCATGGGCCACGCCGGCGCCATCGTCTCCGGCTCCTCCGGCACGGCCCAGGCCAAGAAGGAGGCCCTCGAGGCCGCGGGCGTGAAGGTCGGCAAGACCCCGTCCGAGACCGCGCACCTGCTGCGCGAGGTCTACCCGGACCACGAGGCACCGTCCAGCCTCTAGGCCCTCCGCCTACGGCATCGAGGCCCGCCACCTGCACAAGGTGGCGGGCTTCGCCCGTTCCCGGCCGCCGCGGCGACGCGGTTAGGCTGGAAAGCACCACCACTGCACAGGAGGCTTAATGCGCGCTGCCATCATCCACGGACCGGGCGACATCCGGGTCGAGGAACGACCCGACCCGGAAATCCTTGCCCCCACCGACGCGATCGTGCGCGTGAGCGCCACCTGCGTCTGCGGCTCCGATCTGTGGCCCTACCGCGGCATCCGCGAGCCGGGCAGGCCGCATCCCATCGGCCACGAACTCATCGGCGTGGTCGAGGCCACCGGCGACGCGGTGCAGGCGCTGTCCGCCGGCGACTTCGTCATTGCCCCGTGGGCCATCAGCTGCGGCGAGTGTCCGCCCTGCCGCAACGGCGTGCAAACCTCCTGCGAACGCCGGGCCAGTTGGGGAGGCCGGGACGAACACGGCCTGCCGGTCGACGGCGGGCAGGGCGAAGCGGTGCGGGTGCCCCACGCGGACGCCACGCTGGTTGCGGTGCCCGGCGTGACCGAACCGGGAGAGGAACTGGCCAAGAGCCTGCTCACGCTCTCCGACGTGATGGGGACCGGACACCACGCGGCCATCAGCGCCAAGGTCGGCCCGGGACGCACCGTCGTCGTCGTGGGTGACGGCGCCGTCGGGCTGTGCGGAGTGCTGGCAGCCCGGCGGCTGGGCGCCGAGCGGATCATCGCGATGTCCCGCTACGACGACCGGGCGGCACTGGCGCGCGAATTCGGGGCGACCGATGTGGTGGCAGAACGCGGGAAGGCCGCCGCCGAGAAGGTCAAGGGGCTGCTCGGCGGCGTGCTGGCCGACTCCGTGCTCGAGTGCGTGGGCACGGCGGAGTCGATGGACCAGGCGTTGCGCTGCACCAGGCCCGGCGGTTCCGTCGGTTTCGTGGGGGTCCCCGCCGGCGGCGCCGAACTGCCCATCGGCGTGCTGTTCTCGAAGAACATTGCCGTAGCCGGCGGCGCCGCGCCCACCCGCCAATACCTTCCCGAACTCCTCGAGGACGTCTTGTCCGGGAAGATCAACCCCGGCAAGGTGTTCGACGCGGTCATGCCCCTCGACGACGCCGCGGAAGCCTACCGGGCGATGGACGAGCGCCGCGCGATCAAGGTGCTGCTGCGGCCCTAGCCGGGGCCGGGCGTCCCGCCAGCGC
>NZ_JBNHGF010000089.1:0-9221 GCF_059091005.1 Arthrobacter sp. Y3223164 | reverse complement strand
CTCGGCCGCGGCTTCCATGGCGGCGGTGGCGGCCGCGGCACCCGTGCGGCGGTCAAGGTAGGCGGCGATGGTCTCGCCGGGAATCCGCTCGTGTTCCTGCGGCAGCCAGCCGACAAAGGCGTCCGAGGGCGCCGTGCTCACGGACCCCGCCAGCGGTGCGTCCGCGCCCGCCAGGATCCGCAGCAGCGTGGTCTTGCCGGCACCGTTGGCGCCGACCACCCCGACGACGTCGCCCGGCGCGACGGTCAGGTTCAGGTTGGAGAACAGGGTGCGGTGGCCGTGGCCGCCCGAGAGGTCCTTGGCCACCAGCGTTGCAGTCATGCCTACCAGTCTAGAGAGCGGCGGCGAGTGGTCCGGACCGCGCCGGCTCCATGACCATGGAACCGTCGAGCCTTTCGGCCTGGCCCGCGACCGGCGGAAGGGCATGGGGGCCGGCTGGCTATGCTGGAGAAGTCGCGTCGCAGCGCCTGGGGCGGACAGAGCCCGGCCGCATGCGGCGCCGGATTTGTTGAACAAGCGCGAAGGCGGGATGCAGATGTCAGGGATAGTGGCTGCCCACGGGGAGTTCGATGCGACAGCGGGCGAACGGATGCTGGACCGGTTGGCACACCGTGGACCGGACGGATCGGCGTCGCGCCGGGTGGGCACGTCCTGGCTCGGCAGCCGGCAGCTGGCCATCGTCGATCCGGAGAACGGGCAGCAACCCCTGGCCGGCCGCGACGGCGACGCGTGGCTGGTGGGCGACGGCGAGATCTACAACTACCGCCGGATCCGCGACCGGCTCGGGCAGGAGGGTTTCCGGACCCGGTCCGATCTGGAGGCCGCGCTGCGGCTGTACGAGGAGCTCGGCGTGGCCGCCTTCGACAAGCTCTGGGGTCCGTTCGCCTTGGTGATCGCCGGCGATGACGGGCGCTTCGTCGCGGCCAGGGACCTGCTCGGATTGTCCCCGTTGTACTGGGCGCGGCGCGAAGAAACCGTGCTGTTTGCCTCCGAAATGAAGGCGTTCGACGACGAGTGGCGGCCTTTCGTGGAGCCGTTTCCGCCGGGCCATGCCTGGACACCGGAGGACGGCCTGATGGCAGGGCCCGTCTTCCCGGCCGGCGCCCCGGTGCTGCTCAAGAGCCGGCGGCCGGACGAGGATCCGCCGCAGTGGGTCTTCGATGCCCTGCGCGACACCCTGGTCCGGGCGGTGGAGCGCAGCCTGGAGGCCGACGTGCCGGTGGGCGTCCTGTTGTCCGGCGGGGTGGACTCCAGCATCGTCACGGCCGTGGCGGCCCGCAAGGCCGCCGAGCGCGGGAAGGTTTTGAAGACGTTCGCCGTCGGGCTGGAGGGAAGCGCCGACCTGCTCGCCGCCCGGGTGATGGCGGCCGCCGCGGGGACCGAGCACCACGAGTTGGTCTACACCGCCGAGGATGCGATCGCGCTGGTACCGCAGGTGATCGCGGAACTTGAGTCCTTTGACCCGACGCTGGTGCACAGCGCGGTGCCGAATTTCCTGGTGTCCCGGCTGGCCGCCGAACACGTGAAGATTGTGCTGGTGGGCGAGGGAGCCGACGAGCTGTTCGCCGGCTACTCGCACTACGGCCGCCATGACTCCGGCGAGGCGCTGCACGAAGACCTGCTGGAGACCATCGAAGGCATGCCCATCGGGGGACTGCAGCGGGTGGACCGGGTGGCCGGTGCGCACGGGATCGAGCCGCGGTTGCCCTTCCTGGACCTGGACATGGTGGAACTGGCCTTGGCGTTGCCGCCGGCGTGGAAGTTGACGGGACCGGAGCGGCCCGCCAAATGGCTGTTGCGCAAGGCCTTCAACGGGATGGTTCCGCACGAGGTGCTCTGGCGGCCGAAGGAGCAGTTCGGCGAGGGCACCGGCATGAACGACGTGCTCCGCGAACACTTCGAAGCCTCGGTCAGCGAAGCCGAGCTCGAGCAGGAGGCAGGCGTTCTGGATCCGCCGGTGCGGACCCGCGAGGAACTCGCTTACTACCGCATATTCGCCGCCGCCCTGCCGGGAATCGATGCGCAGAAGACGGTGGGACGTTTCGCGGAGGCCTGATACGCCGAGCGATTCGGGGAAACCCGGGACTGCGGCGGATTCGGTAAGGCCTGCTACAGCCAGCGGCCGCCGGTCGTGGTGACCGGCGGCCGCTGGCCGTTGTGCGGAGGCAAGGTCCGGTGGCTAACCCACCAGGCCCTGCTCCTGCAGCCACTCCTCGGCGACGTCGCGGGGATCCTCGCCGTCGTTATCCACCCGGCCATTGAGCTCGGTGATAACTTCATTGGTCAGTGCGGCGCTGATCGGTGCCATGATCTCCGCAATGGCCGGGTACTCGTCCAGGGTTTCCTGGCGCAGGGTCATGGAGCCCTGGTACGGGACGAAGAATTCCTTGTCGTCCTCCAACACGGTCAGTTCGTTGGAGATGACCCGGGCATCGGTGGAGAAGACTTCGCCGAACTGGCAGGATCCGCCGACCTGTGTGTAGATGAGGTTCAGGTCCAGCTCCACTACCTTGCTGAATTCAAAACCGTACGCCTTCTCCAAGCCCGGGAGGCCGTCGTCGCGGTTGATGAACTCGCTGGCGGCGCAGACGGCACCCTGGTCCGGGTTCTTCTGGATGAACGCAGCGGCTTCGGTCATGTTGGTGATGCCTTCGGCCTCCGCGAACTCCTTCTTGGCGGCGATCCGGTAGGTGTTCTCGAACGGCGCCGGTTCCAGCCAGGCGACGCCGTTCTCCGCGTCTTCCTTCGCGACGGCTGCGTAGAGATCTTCCGGCACGTCCTCGGTGGTGTGGCCGAGGACATTGACCCAGCCGGTTCCGGTGTAGTCCCAGTAGAAGTCCACCTGGCTCGACTCCAGGGCCTCGCGTACGGTGGCGCTGCCGGAGATGCCCGTCTTGTCCTCGACGGTGGCACCGGCATCCTCGAGCGCGACCGCCGCGATCTGGGCCAGCAGGATCGATTCGGTGAATTCCTTGGAGCCCGCCGTGAAGTGCGCGCCCGCGAGTTCGCCGTCGCCCGTCGCCTCGGCGGCGTCGCCGCCGCCGCAGGCCGTCAGCAGCAGGGCCACTCCGGCGCCAAACGCGGCGAACGCCGTCTTCCGTGAACTATTCGCTTTCATCATTCCTCTTTCGTCATGCAGGGGATGGCCTAGAGCCCTTTCGGGCGCAGGAAGTCTTCGGCAATGCTCGCCAGGTAGTCGATCAGCAGTGCCAGCACCGCCGTGAGCGCGGCGCCGACAATCTGCACCAGGACGCGGTTGGTGGACAGCCCGGCCACGATGATGTCCCCGAGTCCGCCCGCGTTGATGTAGGTCACCAGGGTGGCCGTTCCCACGTTGATGACCAGCGCGGTGCGAACGCCGGCCAGCATGATCGGCACCGCGAGGGGCAGTTCGAGCCGGCGCAGGACGCCGAACTTGGAGATGCCCATGCCCCGCCCGGCTTCCAGCACGGATTCGTCAACCTGCTCCAGGCCTACCATGGTGTTGAGCAGCACCGGGATGATGGCGTAGAGCACCAAGCCCACGATGGCTGCCTGGAAACCCAGGAACAGGAAAGCCACGGCCAGCAGGACCAACACGGCGATGGTCGGAACCGCCTGTCCCAGGGTCAGCAGGGTGATCAGGTAGGGGCGGACCCGACGCATGGCCGGGCGCGTGAACAGGATGCCCAACGGCACCGCGATGACCAGGGTCAGCAGCGTCGAGACCGCGGTCAGCTGCAGGTGCCGGCCCAGGGCGGCGGCCAGGTTGGCCGGGGCCAGGGCGCGCGCCTCGATGCTGTCCAGTTCCTGCGAGCCGACATACAGGTACAGCGCCAGGCAGGCCAGCGCCAGGATGGCCGGTACCAGCAGGTAACCGGTCAGGGTCCTGCGCCGCGTCCTGGCCGGTGGCTGGACCGCAACGTCTTGGTCGTGCACCGTGTGCTGTGGTGCGGCAGCGGCCACGTCAGCCACCCGCCTGTACGGCTTCGGCCACCTCGCCCAGACCGGCCCGGGCTCGAGTGACCGCCGTGTCCCGCATGGCGCGGATGGCCTCGTTGATCTGTTCGATATCCACCACGCCCTGGTAGACACCGTGCGAGTCCACCACGATGGTCACGCTGTACCGGGCGGTGATGAGCTCGTTGAGGGCATCGGACAGGGTTGCGCGGGGTTCCACCATGGCTTCCGGCGGCAGCCCCACCTCGTCCAGCGCGCGTGTGCCTGCCCGGTGCAGGTCGTCCGCACCCACCCAGCGGCGGGGCCGCCCGGCGTGGTCGAGCACCAGGAGCGCGGAGCGGTCGCTGCGCCGCAACTGCTCCAGCGCGTCCTCGGCCGGGGTGTCCAGCCGGACGGTCGGCCACTGGGTCAGCTCGATGTCGGCCACGCGGCTGAGGTTCAGCCGCTTCAGGGAGGCGCCGTTGCCGATGAAGTCGGAGACGAAATCATTGGCAGGGGCGGTCAGGATCTGCTCCGGGGTGTCGTACTGGGCAATCCGGGAGCGGTCCTGCAGGATGGCGATCCGGTCGCCCATCTTGATTGCTTCATCGATGTCATGGGTGACGAACACGATGGTCTTGCGCACCTCCGACTGCAGGCGCAGGAATTCGTTCTGCAGCCGGTCCCGGGTGATCGGGTCTATCGCCCCGAACGGTTCGTCCATCAGCATCACTTCCGGGTCTGCACCCAGAGCGCGTGCCACCCCTACCCGTTGCCGCTGCCCGCCGGAGAGCTCCTTGGGGTAGCGGTTGCGGTACGTCGACGGCGGCATGTTGACCATGTCCAGCAATTCGTCCACCCGAGCGGAAATCCGTTTGGCGTCCCAGCCCAACAGCTTGGGCACGGTGGCCACGTTTTCGCCGATGGTCATGTGCGGGAACAGGCCGACCTGCTGAATGACGTAGCCAATGCGGCGGCGGAGCTGGTCCGGGTCGGTGGTGGTGACGTCCTCTCCGTCCAGGATGATCCGGCCGGAGGTGGGCTCGATGATCCGATTGATCATCTTCATGGTGGTGGTCTTGCCGCATCCCGACGGGCCGACCAGCACCACGATCTCGCCCTCGTGGATGTCCAGGGTCAGGTCGTCGACCGCGTTGTCCTTCTGTCCGGGAAACCTCTTGGACAGGTTCTGTAAGCGGATCTTGACCGGCCTGGGCTGGGGGGTCTGATGGTCGGAAGCGGTCATCGGATTCCTTTGGAGGTAGTCAGCTTGCGGACGGTGTGGAAGAGCAGATCGAACAGGATGGCGAGGACAATCACGCCGAGGGTTCCGGCCAGGACCATGTTGACAGCCACCGGCGTGCCCACCCGGGCGAGGCCGGTGAAGATCAGCTCTCCGTAGCCGGGGCCCAGTACGATCGCGCCGATGGCAGCGATGCCCAGCAGGACCAGGGTGGTGACGCGGATGCCGGTGATGATCACCGGCCACGCCAGCGGCAGTTCGATCCTCAGCAGCCGCTGGGTTCGGCTCATGCCCATGCCCTTGGCCGATTCCACGATGGCAGGATCCACTTCGCGCAGGCCGGTGATGGTGTTGCGGACGATGGGCAGCAGGCCATACATGGTGAGGGCGACGACGACGGGCAGCGCGCCCAGGCCCAGGGGGCCGATGAGGAGGATGAACAACGCGAAGGAGGGGACGGTCAGGAAAGCACCGGTGACCGCGAGGACTGTTTCGCGCGGCCGTTCGTGCCGATAAGTCGCGATGCCCAGGCCGACCCCGATCACGGTGGCGAGCATGACCGCAACGCCCACGAGGATGGCATGCTCGATGCCCATTTCCAGCATGTCGTCGGCCCGTTTCGCGAGAAACTCGAAAAAGTTCACACGTTCCTTTCTGTAACCTCTGCCGGGAACAAGACACGGAGAGACCGAGGCTAGTGTGGTTTCTGTTGCCGATGTGGCAGGTGGTACGACTGCCCGTAACTATAGTTGATCCCCGCTGGTGGATGCCCATTGGGCCGCCGGCAGCGGGCCGCCGCGGACGGTCAGTCGCGGATCCGGACGGCGGCTTCGCGCAGGAACTGGTCCACGCGTGTGTAAGCGTCGCGGGTGAGCGCCTTCCACAGGCGCATCGCCAGTTTCGGGTCCTGCTCCTCCAGTTCCTCGATCGCCTCCGCGGAGAGCACCATGAGTTCCACCGGGCCGTCCGCCTTCTCGGTGGTCTCCTGCCGGTCTTCGCTGCCCAGTGCCAGTTCGCCGAACGTCATGCCGGCGCTGAGCGTGCTCAGCTTGACCCGCCGTCCCTCGGAGTCGGCGGCGATGGTGCTGATCCGGCCGGAGACAATGAAGTACACCCCGCCAAACCGTTGGCCGACCCGCCGGACGATCTCGCCGTCCTCGTACTTCGCGGGCTCCATGCGTTCCACCAGGGCGACAATTTCGTCCGCGTGCAGGGTGCCTAGGGCCAGCGACTGCTCCACCGGCACCGACGTGGGCACGCCCAGCGGATCTCCGTAGCGGGCAATGAGGCGGTTCTCGGAGAACTCGACGGCCCCGGTGCGGGTGTCGAAGACCGGCACGTGCCGCCCGGTGTCGATGAAGACGTCGGCGAGCCTGTCCTCCGGATCGATCAGCAGCAGTTCACGGTTGTCCGCGGCCAGAATCTCCTCCAGGCGGGCGAACATGCGCAGGGCCACGCCGCCCACTTCGTCGACGCGGCGCAGGTCTAGGACCACCAGCTCTACGTCGTCGGGGAGCGAGCTGATTTCCCGGACCATCGATTCCGTACCGGCAAACAGCAGGTCGCCGTTGAGCTCGATCAGTTGCGCGCGATAGCCGTTCTCCCGCAGCACCTCGGCCGACTCGTCCGTGCGGCGGATGCCGGAAGGAACGACGGTGATGTCGTAGCTGGCGCGGATCGCGGAACGCCCGGCACGCGCGGAGCGGACGAAATGCATCTCCATGTCCTCGGACAGCCGCCGGCTTACGGCGATCCCGCGGACCGACCCGCCGTGGTCGTCCAGCGGCGGGGAGAACACCGCGAGCCCGACCTGGCCGGGAAGCACCGCCAGGGTGCCCCCTCCCACCCCGGACTTCGCCGGCATCCCCACGTTGGTGACCCAGTCTCCGGCGTCGTCGTACATGCCCGAGGTCATCATGACCGACAGCACCCGTTCCACCGGCCCGATGTCCATGACGTGGTTGCCGGTGACGGGGTTGGTGCCGCCGTTGGCCAAGGTCGCGGCCATGATGGACAGGTCCCGGCAGGTCACCTGCACCGAGCACTGCCGCAGGTAGTTCTCCAACGCGGTGGTGGGGTTGTCCTCGATGATGCCAAATGAGCTCAGCAGGTAGGCCAGTGCATGGTTGCGGTCGCTGTTGCGCAGCTCGGCTTCGAACACCCGCGGGCTGCTCTTCAGTTTCCGGCCGGCGAATTCGGAATACGTGTTCAGGATCCGCTTGATCGCGGACCTGCCGCCGGAGCCCTTGATCATCCCGGTGACCGCCAGCGCGCCCGCGTTGATCATCGCGTTGGCCGGCCGCCCGGTGCCGGCGGCGAGGGAGATCTCGTTGAACGGGTCCCCGGAGGGCTCTACGTCCACCTTCTCGTCCACCGCGTCGAAGCCAAGCTCGGCCAGCGCGAGCGCGTAGCTGAACGGCTTCGAGATCGACTGCAGCGTGAATTCCTTGCGGGTGGTGCCCACCTCGTAGACGTAGCCGTCCACGGTAGCCAGGCAGATCCCGAAGTCGTCCGGATTGACTACCGCCGAGGCAGGACCAACCAGATACGGCGTCCCGTCGCGGAGTTCGGAGATCTCGGCGTGCAGGGTGCGCAAGTAGCTGTCGATCGGCGATTCCATATCACCAGCGTAAGTGGGCGGACGACGCGCCCCGGACAGCCGCCCGGGCTGGCCTACGCCCTCATCGCGCCATCGGACTACCGCGCCATCGGACTATCGCGTAATCCGAATGCCCTGCGGCGCGATGGTCAGGGAGGCGACCTCTTCCAGGCCCGGGTGCAGATCGTCGCCGTCATGCACCACGCCCTTTTCCCACCAAATCTTCAGGCCGTCGGGGGAGTCCTCCAGGCTGGCCAGGTTGTTGTCGAACCATGGCCGCATGTGGCTCTTCCACGTGAACGGCGGATCGGGAACCTTCGCGCCACGGGCTACGAGCGCGCCCACCGGAGCGGCGATGCCATAGGACATGGCGGCGGTGAAATAGCGCAGGAAGCGGGGCAGCGGGTTGCGGACGGGCGAGCAGACGGCCTGGACGATCCGGCTGCCCGAATCTCGCACCACCTCCGTCACATAGGAGAAGTGCACGTCGCCCGAGAGGAAGGTGACGGTCTCCGGCGCCGGTCCGCGCCCGCCGTCGGCCACCTCCTGCACCATGGCCGCCACCTCGTGGAAGGTGCGCTGGAAGGCTGCCCAGTGCTCCAGGTCCACGGCTTGCCGCAGCAGTTCACCGGCGGCCGCCGGCAGCTTGCCCCACGCCCCTTCGCTGAGGGCCTCGTTCCAGGACTCGATGTGGTGCAGGCCCTTGGGGAGCAGGAACGGCAGCGAGGTCCCGATCAGCAGGTGCTTGAAGCCGCCCTGGAGCTGGCTGTCCAGCCAGGCCATTTCTTCCTCGTCCAGCAGCGTCCGCCGGTCCGGCTGCAAGTCACGGGCAGCGCGCGAGTCGAGCACGACCAGCCGTGAACCGCCGATGTCGCGGGTGAAGCTCCAGCGGTAAGTGTCCGGCTGCCGGTCCGCCCGTTCCGCGAAAGCTTCCAGCGCGTCGCTGAGGTCCGGTTCGCCGTCGCCCGGATGGTTCACCACCTGCTGCCACAGTTCGTCCTCGGCACGCTGCTCCGGGGACAGGTTGCCCAGATGCTGGTAGACCCAGTAGGACGCGAGGCCGGCGACAATGCGGCCATGCCACCAGGGCTTCTTGGCCATCTTCCGCCGCCAGCTCAGCGAGGCGTTCCAGTCGTCGCGGATGTCGTGGTCGTCGAAGATCATCGCACTGGGCAGCGTGGACAGCAGCCATCGGTTGGCGCCGTCCGACCACGCGAGCATGTACAGGTGGGCGTATTCCGCGTAGTCCTTCAGCTCTTCGCCGGGCGGTTCCTTGATATCGCGGCGGGCGCGGATGAACTCCTGCATCGCCTCGGTCGTCGAGTCCGCGTAGACCTGGTCGCCGAGGAAGAGCAGCAGGTCCGGCCAGACGGAGTCCGTCCCGGTCCCGTCGAGTGCCCCGCCGGTCGCGTCCCCGGTCCCGGTCCTGTCCGCGGTGCCGGCCTTGTCCCCGGGCCGGGC
>NZ_JBNHGF010000088.1:0-9238 GCF_059091005.1 Arthrobacter sp. Y3223164 | reverse complement strand
GCCGCCAAGACCGCTCCGGCCGCCGCCAAGGCTGCCGCGCCCGCCGCTGAAGGCGGAGAAGTTGCCGGCGCCGTGAAGGCTGTTGACGGCGAGGACGCTCCCGCCGGCTACACCATCAAGGGCAACCAGTCCAAGAAGTACCACGTCCCGGGCTCTACCTGGTACGAGAACACCACTCCCGTGTACTGGTTCGAGTCCGTGGAGGCCGCCAAGGCTGCCGGTTTCGAGCCCGCCGGCGGCGAGGCCCGCCAGAAGGTTGCCGAATAAGCACCGGATGCATAAACGCTTATGTGGCGACGTTATAGTCGCTGTATGAGCACTACCGGGCGCCCGCAAGCCATCATGTCCAACCCCCGAGCCGATCGGGTCAGGGATGTGGCAAAGCTTGCCGGGCGCTCGGTGCGTTTAAAGCGCCGCCAATTCCTGGCCGAAGGCCCGCAGGCTGTCCGCGAGGCCCTGTCCGCCCACCGGGCGCATCGAGGCGCCGGAAACAGCGGCATCGTGGCCGAGGTCTTCGCCACCGAAGCCTGCCTGGACCGGTCGCCTGAACTGGCGGACCTCGCCGACGGCGTGCCGCTGCGGCTGGCCACCGATGCGGTGCTGGCGGCAATGGCAGACACGGTCAACCCGCAGGGGATCGTGGCCGTCTGCCACTACCTGGACCGGCCGCTGAACGAGGTCCTGCAAAGCAAACCCCGGCTGCTGGCGGTCATGGTCCGGGTGCAGGACCCGGGCAACGCCGGCACCATCCTGCGGGCGGCCGATTCCGCCGGCGCCGATGCCGTGATCCTGACCAACTCCAGCGTGGACATCTACAATCCCAAGGCCGTCCGTTCCACGGCCGGATCACTCTTCCACCTTCCGGTGGTGAACGGTCACGATTTCGGTGACGTGGCGGCGGCCGTGCGCGCCGCCGGCGCAACCATGCTGGCAGCTGACGGCTACGGCACCATCGATCTGGACGATTTGCAGGACCGCAGCGCCCTGGCCCGGCTGGGAGAAACTCCCGCGGCCGGGGACGAGGGCGTGGCCGGCAGCCTGCCGGATCTCGCGGCGCCTACCGCCTGGCTCTTTGGGAACGAAGCCCAAGGGTTGTCGTCGGAAGAACTGGCCGCCGCGGACCATCGGGTCGCCGTGCCGGTTTACGGCCAGGCCGAAAGCTTGAACGTCGGCACGGCGGCCACCGTCTGCCTGTACGCCTCCGCGAGGTCCCAGCGTCGACGCGGGCCTGCAGGGTAGCTGTTGGCCGGCCGGCCCGCCGCAAGATGCGCCTCAGGCGAGGCTGCGCCGTTTCTCGAGCGCCCCGCTGAGAGCGGCGATGACCAGCCCCAAGGATGCCAGCCCGGCGCCGACCAGCGCCGGCGCGGCATATCCCCAGCCCCAGGAGATCACGAGGCCGCCCAGGAAAGCGCCGAGGGCATTGGCCATGTTCAACGCCGAATGGTTCAGCGAGGCGGCCAGGGTCTGGGCGTTGGGGGAGGCGTCCATCAGGCGTGTCTGCAGGGCCGGGATCAGGCTCGATCCTGCGGCCCCCAGGAGGAACACGAGGGGAATCGCCAGGGCGGCAATGGATGAGGCCGCCCAAAAGAACACCAGAATCACGATGATCGCCGCCATCACCTGGTAGATGGTCCCCATCACCGAGCGGTCCGCCAACTTGCCGCCGATGAAGGTGCCGACGACCATGCCCAGGCCGTAGAGGCCGACAATCAGCGGCAGGGCGGCCGGGGCCAGGCCTGTCACTTCGGTCATGGTCGGGCTGATGTAGGAATACACCGCGAAAAATCCGCCGAAGCCGACCACGCCGATCAACAGCGCCAACCAGACCTGGATCCGTTTCAGGGCGCCGAGTTCCCGACGGATGCCGGCCTCCGCGTGCGCGGGGGTGAAGGGAACCAGGCGCTGGAGCATCAGTATCGTCACCGCGCCGACGATGCCCACGGCCACGAACATCAGCCGCCAGCCGTACTGTTGGCCCAGCCAGGTGACCAACGGGACGCCGACGACGTTGGCCACCGAGAGCCCGAGCATGACCATGGCGACCGCCTGCGCGCGGCGGGTCGGCGAGACCAGCGAGGCGGCCAGGACGGCGGCCACGCCGAAATAGGCGCCGTGCGGAAGGCCGGAAATGAACCGGGTGGCCAGCATCGTGGCGTAGTCGGGCGCGAACACCGACGAGAGGTTCCCGAGCGTGAACAGGACCATCAGCCCCAGGACCATGTACTTGTGCGGAAGCTTGGCTCCGAGGGCTGCGAGCAGCGGCGCGCCGACCACCACGCCCAGGGCATAGGCGGAAATCAGGTGCCCGCTCTCCGGGATGGAGACGTCCAGGCCGGCCGCCACATTCTGCAGCAGGCCCATGATGGCAAATTCCGTCGTGCCGATGCCGAAGCCGCCCATGGCCAAGGCGACGATGGCCCACGCCGTCCGGCGGTTTTCGGTCTGCCTCCGTGCGGTGACGAGTGTCGGGGAATTCATGATCGGCTTTCGGTCGGACGGACAACTGGGCGCCGGCGCAAGCCTGCATGCCGGGGCCTGGGCACGGGCGGCAGTTGCGGGCACCGGCTGCCACTGTACGGCAACGCGACGGCACGGCATCCCATTCCGGACCCGTGTGGCCTGTGGTCTGCGGCATAGTCCGGGGCCGTGGGAACCGGGCCGGACCCGCCCCGTAGACTGAACCGCGTGCAAACGAGCCTGAAACAGATTGTCGGCGCAGCCATCCTCGACGCCCGCGACGCCCCGAACAGATTACTGGCCGCCCGGCGCACCGCGCCGGAGGCGCTGGCCGGCCTGTGGGAGTTTCCCGGCGGCAAGGTGGAGCCGGGGGAGAGCTGCGAAGACGCCCTGCGCCGCGAAATCCGCGAGGAACTGGGGGTCGGAATAGAGCTGGGAGTCGAAGTCTCCGGTCCGCTCCCGCAGGGCTGGCCGCTGAATGAGGCGGCGGCCATGCGCGTATGGTGTGCCTACATTACCGACGGGCTGCCGAAGCCGCTGCAAGACCACGACGAATTGCGCTGGGTCCGGCTGGAGGCGGCAGAAGCCGCGGCCCTGCCGTGGATTCCCGCCGATTTTCCGATCCTCGAAGCCGTGCTGACCGCTGCAGGCCGCACCGCCGCCCGTCCCGCGTAACGGCTCCCGCCGGAACCCGTCGTCCTGCCGGGGCCGAAGCGTTGCCCGGACACTTAGAACAACGTCGCCTGTCCCGCTGCGGCCGGCGTGCCCGACGGCGCTGCCGGACTTTCCGCCGGTGGCCGCACGGGCACGTCGCGCAGCCGGGCAGCGTTTTCCAATCCGTGCCGGCGCTTGGCTTCCCGGACCCGGTCCGCCAGCCAGACCCGATAGTCCTTGGCGGCATACGTGCCGCCGTCGTAGAGGCGGCGGTACTTGCCCACAAGTTGCGGGTATTCCTTGGCCAGCCATTGCAGATACCATTCCCTGGCGCCGGGACGAAGGTGCAGCGCGCCCGCCGTCATGCTGGTGGCCCCGGCTGCCGCAACGGCCGCGCACAGCCCGTCGAGCGCGTCCTCCGAGTCCGTCAGCCAGGGCAGGATCGGCATGGCCATCACCGAACACGGCAGGCCGGCGTCGCTGAGCTTGGCGATCAGCTCGAGCCGGGCACGCGGCGTGGGTGTTCCCGGCTCCACACGGCGCGCCAGTCCGGCGTCGGTCATGGCGAGCGAAATCCCCATGCCGACCTCGACGTCCCCGGCCGCCGCACGCAGCAGCGGCAGGTCACGGGCCAGCAAGGTGCCCTTGGTCAGGATCGAAAACGGGGTTCCTGACCCGGCCAGGGCCTTGATGATCTCCGGCATCAGCTTGTAGCGGCCCTCGGCCCGCTGGTAAGGATCGGTGTTGGTGCCCATGGCCACGTGTTCGCGCTTCCACGACGGTTTGGCAAGCTCGCGGCGGAGGACCTCGCCCACGTTCACCTTGACCACCAACTGGCTGTCAAAATCCAGCCCGGTGTCCAAATCGAGGTAGCTGTGCGTCTTGCGGGCGAAGCAATACACGCACGCGTGGCTGCAGCCACGGTAGGGGTTGATGGTCCATTCGAACGGCATCCGCGAGCCGGCGCCCACGCGGTTCAGCGCCGACTTGGCCATGACCTCATGGAATGTGATGCCGGCGAAACCGGGGGTCTGGACGCTCCGGACGAGTCCGGACAACGGGAGCAGTGCGCCTGGTTCCGCTTGCTGGGAGGACCACCTCATGCTTTAAGTAGAACACATCTTCGAACCAGGCGACAGGGGCAGGAGGGGTCTTCCGCAGGAAATTCAGCCGGCCGTCCGTACGGGCCGCGAGCCGCGCCGCCCAGGCCTCCGCCGCACCGGCCGCTCCTTGTAGCCGCCCGACTGCAGCCCGGCCAGCCGCTCGAAGATGTTCCGGGACGCCGGGTCGCCGGTCCGCCACCACGACCAGGCGGCAGCGAAGCCGTACAGCGGCAGGAACGGCAGGCCCAGGCACCAGGCATATTGGCTGCTGTGGCGGGATTCGTGGCCCAGCAGCACCGGATTGCCGGCCAGCCCGGCCGCAGCGTCGCGGAACAGCACCACGTTGCCCACGGTAAAGGCAGCGGCCTTCGGCAGCCCGGGCCGAAAGCCGTGGGCCAGGATCAGGCCATGGGGTCCGGGATGAAGGCTGCAGCGGACCGCGGCGGCGAGGGCCAGCCCCAACAGGGTGGAGCCGTTGAGCAGGTTCCAGGCGGCACGCAGCTTCTCGGACGGCGTCATGGGCCCATCGTAAGCGTTTCGGGTCGGTGCCGGCCCGTGAACTAGACTGGACTGGTTGCCCGTACGCGGGCGGAATCCCTTTAACCTATTCCGAGGTCCCCACAGCACATGTCTGACGTGACACCCCCAGCCCAGGAGCCACCCGTGCCGAGCCCCCTCGACGAAGCCGCGGTAGCCGCCGCCGTCGAGCAGGCGGTGATGGCTTTCAAGGCTGCCTCCGACCTGGACGGGCTCAAGACTGCCCGGCTCGCCCACGCCGGCGAGAAGTCCCCGCTTAGCCTGGCCAACCGCGAAATCGGCAAGCTGGCCAAGGAGGACAAGGCGGCTGCCGGCAAGATCGTGGGTCCGGCCCGCGGGCGCATCAACCAGGCGCTGGCCGCCCGCACCGCCGAACTGGAGGCCGAACGGGAGGCGCAGATCCTCGTCGAGGAGGCAGTGGACGTTACCGCGGCTCCGCGCCGCCGCCGCGCCGGTGCCCGGCACCCGCTATCCACGCTGCAGGAACGGGTCAGCGACATCTTCGTCGGCATGGGCTGGGAGATCGCCGAGGGGCCGGAGGTGGAATCCGAGTGGTTCAACTTCGACGCCTTGAACTTCAAGCCGGACCACCCCGCACGGGAGATGCAGGACACCTTCTTCGTGGAACCGCCCGAGGCGCACCTGGTGCTGCGGACCCACACATCGCCGGTGCAGGTCCGCTCCATGCTGGAACGAGACCTGCCGGTGTACGTGCTGTGCCCGGGCCGGACGTTCCGCACCGATGAACTGGACGCGACCCATACGCCTGTTTTCCACCAGTTTGAAGGTCTGGCCGTGGACAAGGGGCTCACGATGGCCGACCTGCGCGGCACGTTGGAGCACTTCTCGCGGCAGATGTTCGGCGCCGAGGCCAAGATCCGCCTGCGCCCGGCCTACTTCCCGTTCACCGAGCCCTCCGCGGAGATGGACATCTGGCATCCGGGCGCCAAGGGCGGCCCCCGCTGGATCGAGTGGGGCGGCTGCGGCATGGTCAACCCCAATGTGCTGCGCGCTGCCGGCATCGATCCGGAGGTCTACTCGGGTTTCGCCTTCGGCATGGGCATCGAACGCACCCTCATGTTCCGCAACGACGTCCCGGACATGCACGACATGATCGAAGGCGACATCCGCTTCAGCCAGCACTTCGGGATGGAGATCTAGAACTATGCGTATTCCCCTTTCCTGGTTGCGCGAGTACGCGCAGGTTCCCGCAGACGCCACCGCCGAGGACGTTATGGCCGACCTCGTCAAGGTCGGACTCGAAGAAGAGGACGTTCACCGTCCGTCCGATTCGATCTCCGGACCGATCGTGGTGGGACAGGTCCTCGACCTGGTCAAGGAGCCGCAGTCAAACGGCAAGACCATTAACTGGTGCCAGGTGCGTGTGGCGCCCGAAGGCGCCGGCCAGCCGCTCAGCGGCGACGGCATCGACCCGTCCGGCGTGCAGGGCATCGTCTGCGGAGCCCACAACTTCGAGGTGGGCGACAAGGTCGTGGTGACGTTGCCCGGCGCGGTGCTGCCGGGGGATTTCCGGATCACCCCGCGCAAAACCTACGGCCACACGTCCGCCGGCATGATCGCGTCCGCCCGAGAGCTCGGCATCGGCGAGGACCACGACGGCATCATCGTGCTCTCCCGGCTGGGACTCGACCCGGAGATCGGCACCGACGCGATGGAACTGCTCGGCCTGACCGACGAGGCGGCCGAGATCAACGTGACGCCGGATCGCGGCTATTGCTTCTCCATTCGGGGGGTGGCCCGTGAATACGCGCTGGCCACCGGCACCGAATTCGTCGACCCGGCCAGCCGCGTCGTTGTTCCCGAAGCGGCCGGCGAGGGCCACCCCGTCCGGCTCGAAGACCAGTCCCCGGTCTACGGCAAGCCCGGCTGCGACCGCTTCGTGGCACGCACGGTCCGCGGCGTCGACCCGTCGCGGCCCACGCCCCAGTGGATGGCCTCCCGGCTGCGCCTGGCCGGCATGCGCTCCATTTCGCTGGTTGTGGACATCTCCAACTACGTGATGCTGGAACTGGGCCAGCCGCTGCACTTCTATGACGCGGACAAACTCCAAGGCCCGATCGTGGTCCGCCGGGCCAATCCGGGCGAGACCCTGGTGACCCTGGACGGCAAGGAGCGCCGGCTCTCCACCGAGGACCTGCTGATTACGGATGACCGCGGCGCCATCGGTTTGGCCGGGGTGATGGGCGGTGCCGAAACCGAGGTCGGGGACGGAACCGCGAATGTGCTGATTGAGTCCGCCCATTTCGACGACGTCTCCATGGGCCGCACCCGGCGCCGCCACAAGCTGCCGTCCGAGGCGTCCAAGCGCAATGAGCGCGGAGTGGACTGGGAAATTGCGGATGAGGCGGCGCAGCGCGCCGTGGACCTGCTGGTCGAACTCGCCGGCGGCACGGCCGACACCGCCGCGACGGATGTCGGGTCACGTCCGGCACCTGTCGAGATCGACCTGCCCGACGGTTTCGCCTCCCGCCTCATCGGCTTCGAGTACACGGCAGGGCAGATTGAATCCGCTCTGACCGGCATCGGGGCTTCCTTCGAACGGTACGACGGCGGCCTGCGCGTCACGGCGCCCAGCTGGCGGCCCGACCTGGCCATCAAGGAGGACCTGGTCGAAGAAATAGCCCGGCTGGTGGGCTATGACCGGATTCCGGCCACCCTGCCGGTGGCCCCGCCGGGGCGCGGCCTGTCCCGTGGGCAGCAGCAGCGCCGCCGCGTGCTGCAGTCCCTGGCCGACGCCGGCCTGACCGAGGTGCTCAGCTACCCCTTCGTTTCCACCGGGCAGAACGAAACGTTCGGAACTCCCGAGGCCGGCTCCGGTGCGGCCGCCGTCAAGCTGGCGAACCCGATCTCCGCCGAATTCGGGTACCTGCGCACCAGCCTGCTGCCGGGACTGCTGGAGACTGCACGGCGCAACCATTCCCGCGGCTTCCGCGATCTGGCGTTGTACGAAGGCGGCCTGGTGTTCCTGCCCGGCGACAAGATCGGGTCTCCGGTCCTGCCCCCGCTGGGCGCCAGGCCGTCGGACGAGGTGCTCGAGGAACTGCAGGCAGGGATCCCGGACCAGCCCTGGCATGTGGCCGCGGTCCTGATCGGGCACGAGGCGGCACCGGGCGCAGGGTTCACGCCCCGCCACTGGGAATGGTCGGACGCACTGGACGCCGCACTGACCGTCGGCGACGTCCTCGGCATTGAACTGGTCGTCGCCCAGGGACAGCACCAGGCCTTCCACCCCGGCCGGACCGCGCAGTTGTCCCTGCGCACCGGCGAGGTCGTCGGCTACGCCGGCGAGCTGCATCCGAAGCTGCTCCAGGACGGGGACCTGCCGGCGCGGACTGCCGCCATGGAACTGAACGGCGAGGCACTCTTTGAGGCCGCCGCCGATGTGATTGTGGCCAAGCATCTGTCCACCTACCCGGTCTCCACCCAGGACGTAGCGCTGGTCGTCGATTCGTCGGTTCCGGCCGAAGCAGTCCGCGAGGCGCTGCGTGAAGGCGCCGGTGAACTGCTGGAAGATGTGGCCCTCTTCGACGTCTATGCGGGCCCCGGGATCGAGCACGGGAAGAAGTCGCTGGCCTTCGGGCTCAGGTTCCGGGCGAATGACCGCACGTTGACCGCCGACGAGGCCTCCGCGGCACGGGCGCAGGCCGTGGAGCTGGCCGCAGCCCGCTGCGGTGCCGTTCAGCGGTAACCGGTTACTGCCATGAATGACGACGGCGGGGCCCACCGACGCAGGTGGGCCCCGCCGTCGTGGGGGAAAGGGAAAAGGAACGCATGAAGGCCCAGGTGATACTGCAGCTGGTGCAGCTGCCAAACGGGTTCCCGGCCGCCAGCGGGCCGGACCGGCGCCCCAGCGTCCGCGCCCACACCCGCGAAGCCGTCCGCCTGCTGGCGGCGCGGGAACTGAACGTCGACCCCGACCGGATGCGGCTCGCCTTCGACTGCCGCCAATGCACGCGGGGCAACGATGGCCGGCATGGCCAGCCGCACCTGCTGCTGGACGGCGCTCCGGCCCCCGCCCGCCTGAGCTACGCCCGCTCGGGCCGCTGGCTGCTGGCCGCACTGTCCTTCCGGCCCGTGCTGCTCGGAGTCGACATCGAAGACGCCTGGGCGGACGCTTTTCGGCCGGAGGACAACATCGACGCCGTCATGCTCACGGACGCGGAGCGGACCCTGGTGGAGCAGGCAGCCGACCCGCGCCTGCTGCGGGCCCGGCTGTGGACCAGGAAAGAGGCCGTGCTGAAGTCGACAGGCCACGGCCTGCGGCTGCCGCCCGATACGATCGGCGTCGCCGGTGCGGACGGCGAACCCCAGCTGTCCGGCTGGCCCGGGGAAGCGGGAGACCGTCCCGGGCTGCAACTGCTGGACCTCACCCTCGCGGATGCCGGCGGGGAAGTGCCGCCCGGCCTCGCCGCGGCGCGGGGCCATGGGGGAGTTAGGAAGAGCACAACTCAGAACTACACTCACCA
>NZ_JBNHGF010000087.1:0-9255 GCF_059091005.1 Arthrobacter sp. Y3223164 | reverse complement strand
CGAATGCGCCTGTTCGCGGTGCAGGCGGCGCATGCCCACGCCGGGCGTTTGGAAAATGACCTGCGCGCGGCGGGCACCGGGGTGCTTGGCAGCGAGTACGGTGCGGACGGGGTCCGGATCAGCCTGGCGATCGACGACGAGCCCGCGGTCATTTCCCGGTTCGAGGAGCAGCTTGCCGCGCTGACCTCGGGTGGTCCGGGCGCGGAGCCGCTGGGCACGAAATGGGTGGACCTTGACTGAGCAGCCCGCGTTCGATTTTTCCGACCTCCGGCGCTGGCCGGATGTGGAGGCTGACAACCTCTTCGCCTACGACGCGGCGGACAGGTTGCTCCTGGACACCGCCGCGCCCCTGTTGGACGGCGTGGACGGCAGCCGGATCACGGTCGTCAACGACCACTACGGGGCGCTGACGCTGGCCCTCGCGGCAGCCGGCAAGCAGGGCATGCGCGTGATTCAGGACCCGCTCAGCTCCGAGCGGGCCCTGGCCAACAACGCCGCGCGGATGGGACTGGCAGGCTACCGGAATTTCCTGCTGGAACCGGCGGCGTTCGACGACGCACGGCTCGTGCTGCTGCAGTTGCCCCGCGCGCTGGATGCGCTGGAGGAGATCG
Organism: Arthrobacter sp. Y3223164; assembly: GCF_059091005.1. Lineage (NCBI taxonomy): Bacteria > Bacillati > Actinomycetota > Actinomycetes > Micrococcales > Micrococcaceae > Arthrobacter > Arthrobacter sp. Y3223164. Next base: position 8,644 of record NZ_JBNHGF010000087.1, on the reverse strand, counting down.
CCGGCTGTATCGCGGCGGCCGTCTCGCCGGGCGTCACCGTACTGGCGGGCGGGCGCGTCAAGCACATGACCACCGCGATGAATTCCGTGCTCGGTGCCTCCTTCTCTTCCGTGACCGCGGGGCTGGCGCGGCACAAGGCACGCGTGCTCACGGCCACGGGTCCGCTGCCGGCGACGGGCGGGCGCTTTCCCCTGGCGGAAGAGCATGACGTCGGGCTGCCGGTTCCGTTGCGACTGCTTGCCTTCGGCGGCACCTTCGGCGGGCCCAAGCTGGATCCCGGGACACGGTTCCTGCTGCCCTTGTTGGCGGGCGCCCGGCAGGCGGAGCGCGCCGTCGACCTCGGTTGCGGCAACGGATCCATCGCGGCCTATCTGGCCCTCTCACGCCCGGGCATGCGGGTACTGGCCACCGACCAGTCGGCCTCCGCCGTCGCGTCGGCACGTGCAACGGCGGAAGCAAACGCCGTGGCGGACCGCGTGCAGGTTTGCCGGGACGATGCGCTGTCCACACTACCGGCGGCCTCTGAGCAGCTGGTGGTGCTCAACCCGCCGTTCCACATTGGCAACGCCGTGCACGCGGGCATCGCGCTGAAGCTCTTCGCCGACGCCGGGCGGGTGCTGGGGCCGGCCGGGGAACTCTGGACTGTCTGGAACAGCCACCTGGCCTACAAGCCGGCGCTGAACCGGCTCGTGGGTCCCACCCGGCAGGTGGCGAGGAACTCCAAGTTCACGGTCACCGTCAGCACACGGCGCTGAGGAGCGGCTCCCGCGTGCCGGGTGTCCCCTGCTGTGCCGCGGTTCCCGGGGCAGCCCTAGGTGCCGTAGTACCTGCGTAATTCGGCCTCTTCCTCCGGGGTGAGGCTGTCGGACGCGTCCGGCGAGGGCGAGTCCTTGATGGTGTCATGGCTGTAGGCGACATACACGTCGCGCGACTCGATGCGGGCTCCGGCGACCGGCACGAACTTTTCGCGGGTGTCGGCCAGGCCCAGGCCAACCGTGAGCCAGGTGATGGTTCCGGTCGCCGGATCCTGGTGGACCTGCCCCACTACGCCCAGTTTTTGCTGCTCGCTGTCCCACACTGTGGATCGCTGCAAGGCGTGAATGTCGACTTTTTCTGCCATGTTTTCTCCATTCCGGCCAACGGCCTGCGTGGGTGTGCGTACGTTCCTCACCCTAAATCCCACGCCTGGACCGGGCAAGGACCGCAGCAACCCCCGGGCGGGCACCGGCCGCGCAGCGACGGTCTTCCGGCGCTTAGGGAAAGGCGCCGGAGACGGCGGAACCCCCGCGCCCTGGGGGCGCGGGGGTTCCTCAGTCAGCGATGCCCGGTTGCCCCGGCGTCGAGAACCGTTGTTACTGGCCGGTCAGCTTCTCACGCAGTGCAGCCAGGGCTTCGTCGGAAGCCAGGGTGCCGCCGCTGGAGGCCGGAGCCGCCGGGGCGTCGGAGGAGTAGCTGGTCGGTGCGGCCTCGGACTCGCTCGGAGCCTCGGCTTCCTCTGCCATGGAGGCAGCAACCTGCTTCTTGTGGGCTTCCCAGCGCGCCTGGGCGTCGGCGTACTGCTGCTCCCACGCGGCGCGCTGCGCCTCGTAGCCTTCGAGCCACTCGTTGGTCTCCGGGTCGAAGCCCTCCGGGTACTTGTAGTTGCCCTGCTCGTCGTACTCGGCAGCCATGCCGTACAGGGCCGGGTCGAACTCGGAGCCCTCCGGGTCGACGCCCTCGTTGGCCTGCTTCAGGGACAGCGAGATGCGGCGGCGCTCCAGGTCGATGTCGATGACCTTGACGAAGACCTCGTCGTTGACGGAGACAACCTGCTCGGCCAGCTCCACGTGGCGCACGGCCAGCTCGGAGATGTGGACCAGGCCCTCGATGCCGTCTTCGACGCGGACGAACGCACCGAACGGAACCAGCTTGGTGACCTTGCCCGGGACGATCTGGCCCAGGGCATGGGTGCGGGCGAAGGTCTGCCACGGGTCTTCCTGGGTGGCCTTCAGGGACAGGGACACGCGCTCGCGGTCCAGGTCCACCTCGAGCACCTCGACGGTGACTTCCTGGCCAACCTCGACGACCTCGGACGGGTGGTCGATGTGCTTCCAGGACAGCTCGGAGACGTGCACCAGGCCGTCGACGCCGCCCAGGTCCACGAAGGCACCGAAGTTGACGATCGAGGAGACGACGCCCGGACGGACCTGGCCCTTCTCGAGCTTGTTGAGGAAGGTGGAGCGGACCTCGGACTGGGTCTGCTCGAGCCATGCACGGCGGGACAGCACAACGTTGTTGCGGTTCTTGTCCAGCTCGATGATCTTCGCTTCGATCTGCTGGCCGATGTACGGAGCCAGGTCGCGCACGCGGCGCATCTCGACGAGGGACGCGGGCAGGAAGCCGCGCAGGCCGATGTCGAGGATCAGGCCACCCTTAACAACCTCGATGACGGTGCCGGTAACAACGCCGTCCTCTTCCTTGACCTTCTCGATGTCGCCCCAGGCGCGCTCGTACTGAGCACGCTTCTTGGACAGGATCAGGCGGCCTTCCTTGTCTTCCTTGGTCAGCACCAGGGCTTCAACCTCGTCGCCGACGGAGACAACTTCGCCCGGGTCGACGTCGTGCTTGATGGAAAGCTCGCGGGAGGGGATGACACCTTCGGTCTTGTAACCGATGTCGAGCAGGACTTCGTCGCGGTCAACCTTGACGACAGTGCCTTCGACCAGATCGCCATCATTGAAGTACTTGATGGTCGCGTCGACGGCTGCGAGGAAGTCTTCAGCGGTACCGATGTCGTTGATGGCGACCTGCGGGGTACCGGGCTTCTCGGTGGAGGTGATGGTCATGTAGTAGGGGCTCCGATGTGGATAGTTTTCTGAGTTCCGCTGCTGCCCTGCTTCCCGGCGCGCAGCAGCATTGAACCGCTGCAGCGCAAGGGATGCATTGCCGTTTACGGAAACGGACTGATGTGTTTTGGTGAAGCTCATGGAGCCTGCCCTTCACTGAAGGGCTCTCCATACGCATTACGCGCCCAATAAGTCTAACTGGTCGCGCCAATCCCGGCAAAGCGACCCGCCTGCTCGACGGGGCAGGGTCACACCGAAACGGCGTCCGGCGGCCCCCTTCGGAAGGATCAAAAATGCGTGATGCAATACGGAGGGGTGTCCGTTGCGAACAGCCGGTCCATCCTGGACACTGCCTCCGCTGACGTACCGGAGAAGTGGCCGCCCGCCGCCAGGGTCCGCGCCCGGACTCCGCCCAGATAGAGCGAGCCCAGGGAATCCACGGGCACTGTGGCGTCGACGTCCGCGTCCTCCGGCAGCACGTCGACCACTCCCCGGCCGTCCGTGACGGTCAGCCGGTAGGCGCCGCCGCAGATGTCCAGCGGATCGGTGATCCGCAGGGTGCACGAGCCGTCGTGCAGGTACGGCCTGGCTTGGAGGGCCGCTACCGGGTCCAGCACGCGCAGCCACAACACATCTTCGACCGCCGCCACCTCGTAGCCGCGGCTGTCCGCCAGTCCCCACGCCAGCGGATCTTCCACCGGCCCTAGCGGGAACTTGATCCGTTCCACCAGGTCCAGCGACCCGAGGTAACGCCACAACTCCACGTACGCATCCTGTCCGGCGGCAACCAGGTCAGCCACTTTCACGGTGTAGGGCTTGCTGTCCCAGCCGGCAAAGCGGTAGCTGACATAGCCGTCCGGCCGGCCGTCGCCGTCGTAATGGACGGCCGCCCGCAGCGACTTGTCTTCCGACGCCTTGTCCTCGCTCCAGCGGCCGGAGACACGGAAGGCGTAACTGGCCTGGCGTCCGACCGAGCCAGGGGTTCGGGCGTGGAACCCGTTGAATATTTCCGGCGCCAGGTCCTGGAGCGAAGCCGGGTCGGCCAACTCCATCGTCCCCGTCGCCGCGGCGCGCAGCCCGAACCGTTCGCGGGCATCGATTTCCACTTCGCGGATGAACGTCGCCGCGCCAAACCCGAAGCGTCCGTAGATGGTGGCCTCGGAAGCGGTGAGCGCCGCCATCGCGAGTCCCCGGCCGGCCGCCTGCTTCAGGTCGTCGGTGATCATCCGTCGCAGCAGGCCGCGGCGCCGATGCGTCGCCCTGACCGTCACCGCGGTGATCAGGTGGGTGTCCAGCAGCTGCCCGCCGCCCACGTTCAGGGTGTTGACCATGGTGGCGTAAGTAGCGACAGGTACTTGGGGGTCCCACACGCCAGGGCGCTGCGTGTCGTCGTAGGCACCCCACAGGATTCGCTGGTCCATCCCGTAGACCCGGGCGTAGGCGGCGATGTCGGAGGCATCGGGCTTGCCGTCGTGGAACCCGAACCTGACCGCTTCGAACCAGCCGAGGGTCCTGGCGTCGGGCCGGTCGCCGTCGAGCCCGGCGGCAAACCGGTTGATGCGGATGTTTTGGCGGGTTTCCTGGGTGCGCGTGGTCACGATCTACGAGCCTAGCGGCACCTCCCCCGGTCCACCAGAGGGAGCCGCAGCCATCGCACAGAACCGTCACCGCCTCCGCGTGCCGGGGACACTGGAGGCTGGACGTGTCTAGTGTCCGGCTTCCTGCCAGTTGGCGCCGACGCCGACGGACACGTCCAACGGCACGGTCAGTTCCGCGGCGCCGCCCATTTGGGCGCGCACCAACTTCTCCACCTGTTCCCGCTCCCCCGCCGCTACTTCGAGCACGAGTTCGTCGTGGACCTGCAGCAGCATCCGGGACTTCAGTCCCTGGTGGCGCAGCTCCTCCGAGACGCCGAGCATGGCCTTCTTGATGATGTCCGCCGCCGATCCCTGGATGGGCGCGTTGAGCGCGGCCCGCTCCGACATCTCGCGCAGCTGGCGGTTGTCGCTGGCCAGGTCCGGCAGGTAACGGCGGCGGCCTTCGATCGTAGAGGTGAACCCGTCCACCCTGGCCTTGTCCACCACTCCGCGCAGATAATCGCGGACGGCGCCGAACCGCGAGAAGTATTCCTTCATCAGCGTCCGCGCCTCGTCCACGGAGATGTTCAGCTGCTTGGACAGCCCGAAGGAACTCAGCCCGTACACCAGGCCGTAGGACATGGCCTTGACCTTGGCGCGCATCTCGCTGGTGACGTCCTCGGGCGCGACCCCGAAGATGTGCGCGCCGACAAACCGGTGCAGGTCCTCGCCCGAGCGGAATGCCTCGATCAGGCCTTCGTCTCCGGACAGGTGGGCCATGATGCGCATTTCGATCTGCGAGTAGTCGGCGGTCAGCAGCAGCTCGTAGCCCTCGCCGACAACGAACGCTTCGCGGATGCGCCGGCCGGCCTCCGACCGGACCGGGATGTTCTGCAGGTTCGGGTTGATGGAGGACAGCCTGCCGGTGGCTGCCACCGTTTGCGCGTAGGTGGTGTGGATCCGCCCATCGTCCGCCACGGTCTTGCGGAGGCCTTCCACCGTCTGCCGCAGCTTTGAAGCATCGCGATAGGCGAGCAACTGGACCAGGAATTCGTTGCCCGTCTTGGCGAACAGGTCGTTGAGCGCATCGGCGTCGGTCGAATAACCGGTCTTGATCTTCTTGGTCTTCGGCAGCCCCAGCTCCTCGAACAGCACCGTCTGCAACTGCTTGGGCGAGCCGAGGTTGATTTCCTTGCCGATGATGCCGAAAGCCGCCGAGCTGGCTGCGTCGATGGTCACGGTGAAGTCGTCCACCAGCCGGTCCAGCGCGCCGGCGTCCACGGCAATGCCGTCCAATTCCATCCGCGCCAATACCAGCGACAGGGGCAGGTCAAGCCCGCCCAGCAGCTGGTTGGCGCCGCGGTCCACCAGTTGTCCGGCGAAGTGTTCGCTCAGCTGCAGCGCGGCGAATGCCTGCACGACGGCCGGTCCGGCCTTGTCATCCTCGGACAGGCCGAGCTCCAACTGCCCGTTCGCCGCGGCTTCGGGGGCCGCCACGGACATCTTCAGGTGGTACTGGGCCAGGTCCGCCAGTTCGTAGCTGCGCCGGTCCGGCTGGATGAGATAGGCCGAAATCGCGGTGTCATCGACGACGCCCAGCAGCTCGAACCCGCGCCGCGAGAGAACTTTGTAGGCGTACTTGAAGTCGTGGACGACCTTCGGCGCGTCAAGGTCGGACAGCCAGTGAGCCAGCAACTGCTCGGCGTCGGCGTCCAACGAAGTCAGCGGCACGTAGGCGGCCTGGGCGTGGGCCACCAGGGCCAGCCCGACGGCGTCGTCCCCGCCTTCCGCGGTTTCGGCCACCAACTGCAGGGCAACGTTGTGCTGGTTGGTCTCCTCCAGCCATTCCTTCAGGGCGGCCGCATCGGTGACCACCGTGTGGGCGGGGGCATTGACCTCCGTCTCGCGGACGGCGTCCTCCTCGCCGAAAAGGTCGAAGAGCCGCTTGCGCAGGGTGTTGAACTGGAGCGCATCGAAGAGTTCCTCGATGGCGGTCCGGTCGGGGTGCTGCAGCACCATGTGCTCCAGCTTCACGGGCAGGTCCAGATCCCGGAGCAGGTGGTTCAGCCGGCGGTTGCGCTTGACCGAATCGACATTGGCCCGGAGCGCCTCGCCGACCTTGCCGCCGATCGAATCCAGGTTCTCCAGAATGCCTTCGACGCCGCCGTAGAGGTTGATCCACTTCGCCGCGGTCTTGGGGCCCACGCCGGGGACGCCGGGAAGGTTGTCGGCGGTCTCACCGACGAGCGCCGCGAGATCGGCATACCGCTCCGGCCGGACGAAGTACTTGGCTTCCACCGCGTCGGCGTCCATCGGCGGGATGTCGCTGATGCCCTTCTTCGGGTACAGCACGGTGACTTTGTCCGTGATGAGCTGGAACGCGTCCCGGTCCCCGGACACCACCAGAACCTCCCAGCCGGACTTCTCCGCCCGCTCACTCAGGGTGGCGATGACGTCGTCGGCCTCGTATCCGTCCAGGGTGACGGTGGGGATCTGCATCGCCTCCATCACCTTGACGATCAGGTCCACCTGGCCGTGGAATTCCTCGGGGGTTTTGTTACGGCCGCCCTTGTACTCGGAATACTCCTCGGTTCGGAAGGTGGGAGTGTCCAGGTCAAAAGCCACGGCGATGTGGGTCGGTTCGCGCTGCTCGATCATCTTGATCAGCATGGAGGTGAAACCGTAGACGGCATTCGTGTGCTGGCCGGTATCCGTGGAGAAGTTTTCCACCGGCAGGGCGTAGAACGCGCGGAACGCCATCGAGTGGCCATCGATCAGCAGCAGGCGCTTTGGCCCCGACGCTTCGCTCTCCAGGCCGGAAACGGGGGCTCCCTCTGCCTCTACTGTCGCGGTCGCTGCGTCCGGTTTGTTAGTTTCACTCACACCTGCCAGCCTAGTTCCCATGAGCGACAAATTCACACCCGGCGACAGTGCTGCGGGACACTCGCAGGGCGCGCTTCCGGCCACGGCCGCGGCCACGATTGCCGAACTGGTCGACGCCGGTGTCCCGGAACACTTGCACCGGTGGCTGATACACACCGGGGTGGGATCGCTCGTGGTGAAGATGGGCATCGTTTTCAGCGAGATGACCCCGCAGCGCATGGTGGCAACCATGCCGGTGGAAGGAAATACTCAAGTGGCGGGCATCCTGCATGGCGGCGCACACGTGGTGCTGGCTGAAACGCTGGGGTCCTTCGCGGCGACTCTGCACGCGGGAGCCGGCCGCCACGCCGTCGGCATCGAAGTCGGCGCCAGCCATCACCGCTCCGTCTCTTCGGGCCTGGTCACCGGCACTGCGACGGCCATCCAGCTGGGGCGTTCGCTGACCGTGCACGAAGTCGTGATGACCGATGAGGACGGGCGGCGCCTCTCCACGGCGCGGATCACCAACCTGATCCGCGACAACGCGTAGGCACTCTTCGAAACCCTGGCCCGCAAGCCCGGAGGCCAGATCGGCGCACTGCTGGGATCGGCGTCAGCGCCACTCCCCCTTGCGCTGGTCAGCGCCACTCCCTCTTGTGCTGGCAATTTAGGCGGCCGACGGGGCGAGCTTGTCCCTCGGAATTTTCACTACTGCCCAACCGCCCGCAGTGCAGGCGCTCCGCCGGGCACCGTCGTCGGCGTCGTCATCGCTGTTCGCCGCGGCAGCGGCCAACGCGCCGTGAATCATTTCTGCGCTCGATGCCAAGGATGGCTGGGCGGTCCCTGCGGCCGACATCACTGTGCCCGGCGGCACCGTCTCGGTTCTGGCCTTATCGGTCTCTGACGCTCCGGTTGGCGGGGTGCCTGGTAGTGGTGGCGGGGTGGAGGTGTAGGTGTGTCCGGTGGGGGTGGTGGTTTCCACCGTGTGGTGCGGTCCGTCGAGGGGGCGGCTGGACCAGCCTTCGGCTTCCTTTGACTGGTTGCATTGTTCACACAGTCCCTGGCCGTTGGCCATGGTCGTTTCACCGCCTTGCGTCCAGGGCACGATGTGGTCGATGTGCCGGATCGGGGCGTCGCACCAGGGCCTTGCGCAGACCGCGTGGCGGGCGTGGATCATCCGGCGCATCCCGTCCGGGAATCTTCGTGCGGCCGAGTCCATCCCCAGCAGCTGCCCGGTCCCCGGCGCGGTGTAGAGGCGGCGGACCCAGACGTCCTCCACGGTGGCCTGTTTCAATACCTTGGTGCGTTGGGCCTGCTCGCGGGCGGTCTTCCACCCCGGCTCGGTCCCGGCCGGCGGCGCCTGCTGCCCGGCCCCGCCCG
>NZ_JBNHGF010000086.1:0-9277 GCF_059091005.1 Arthrobacter sp. Y3223164 | reverse complement strand
GCACTCGGGAGGGTGTGGGAGAGTAGGTCGCCGCCGGACATTCTTTGAACACGGGAAGGCCCCGCCAACGATGGCGGGGCCTTCCCGCGTTTAACCAGGATGCCGGTTCGTTAGTGGAGTCACAGTCCGACGGCGGTTGTCTGCAACTGGCAGAACAGTCCGCTGGACTAGAATGGATCGATGGTACGGGCGCGCCACAGATGATTGCGCCCACAACAAGACACGCATTTCATAGAGATTTTTGATGGCTGTGGTTGGCTGGTTCGACCTTGGCCCGCACTGAGAGGAGTTCCGGCATGGCTGATTTCCGGGGTCGTGAAGGACGAGACGACAGGGGTGCAGGCAGAGGCAACTTTGGCAACCGGTCGGGAGCCGAGCGCTCCACCGAGGGCGGCGATAGAAAGCGCCCCGACAAGCAGGACCGACGCAGCGGCGGTTCCGGTGGCGCGGGTGGTTTCCGTTCGCGGGATGATCGGCCGGGTCAGGATCGTGGTGAGCGTCGGGACTTTGGTGATCGGCCGCGTCAGGATCGTGGTGAGCGTCGGGACTTCGGTGATCGGCCGCGTCAGGATCGTGGCAGCGCGTCTGGTGGTGCGGGTGGTTTCCGTTCGCGCGAGGATCGGCCGCGTCAGGATCGTGGTGAGCGTCGGGACTTTGGTGATCGTCCTCGTCAGGACCGTGGCGGCAGCTCGTCCGGCGGCGGTTTCCGTTCGCGCGATGATCGTCCCCGCCAAGATCGTGAGCGTCGGGACTTTGGTGATCGGCCGCGTCAGGATCGTGGTGAGCGTCGGGACTTTGGTGATCGTCCTCGTCAGGATCGTGGCAGCGCGTCTGGTGGTGCGGGTGGTTTCCGTTCGCGCGATGACAGGCCGCGTCAGGATCGTGGCAGCGCGTCTGGTGGTGCCGGTGGTTTCCGTTCGCGCGATGATCGGCCGCGTCAGGATCGTGGTGAGCGTCGGGACTTCGGTGACCGCCCCCGCCAGGACCGCGGTGACCGTTCCCGCCACGACGGCGGTGGCAGGTCGTTCGAGCGCGCCGGCGGAGCACCTGATCACAATGCCGGAGACCTGCGCAGTTCCAACCGGGTCGACCGCCCGCGTTCACCGGAGATTGACCCCGACGTCACGGGTGCCGAGCTGGACCGCGTCACGCGCGCGCAGCTGCGGACCTTGGAGTCCAAGAACGCTGAGTGGGTTGCCAAGCACCTGGTGATGGCCGGGCGACTGCTGGACGAGGAACCGGAACTTGCCTTCCAGCACGCCCTGGCGGCCAGCCGCAGGGGTGGGCGCATGGCTCCGGTGCGAGAGGCCGTCGGCCTGACCGCATACGCGGCCGGTCACTACGGTGAAGCCCTCAGGGAGTTCCGCACCTTCCGTCGCATCAGCGGCTCCAATGAGCACCTGCCGATCATGGCCGACTGCGAACGTGGCCTCGGGCGGCCGGACAGGGCGCTGGAGCTGACGCGGTCAGAAGACGCCGCAACACTGGATACGGCGGGCAAGGTGGAACTGGCGATTGTGGCCTCCGGCGCCCGTTCCGACCTGGAGCAGTACGACGCGGCGGTTGCGGCCTTGGAGATTCCGCAACTGGACCGAAACAGGGCCTTCTCCTACAGCCCGCGGCTGTTCCGGGCGTATGCGGACGCCTTGGATGCCGCTAACCGTGGTGAGGAAGCACAGCAATGGAGGCGCCAGGCGATGGTGGCCGAAAACGCCCTGGGCGTGGGAGATTTTGCCGAGCCCGAGATTGTCGACCTGGTCGGCGATGAGATGGAACCGGATGACGGCCGCCGCGAAGCTGGCCCCGTTACCGATGTGCGGGGTTTCATCAACGAGGCCGACACGGCCGGCCCGGCCGAATCTGAAGAGTCAGCGCCGGACGACGGCGAAAGTGAGCCTGCGGCTGGTTCTCCGACCGGCTCCCATGAAGCGGCTGCTCCAGCTGCGACGGACGTCGAAGACGCCGGCGCTCCCGGCACCGCGTCCGCCCAGGCCAGCAGGGACGATGACGGGTAAGCCGCTGATCTCCGGCTACGACGCCGTGCTGTCCGATCTGGACGGCGTCGTGTACGCCGGGCACCAGGCTATCCCCGGAGCCGTAGAGGCATTGAGGGGCCTCGCGGAGACCCGGACGGCGCTGGGCTACATCACCAACAATGCGTCGCGGTCAGCGGCGCAGGTGGCCGCTCATTTGCGCGAGCTCGGTGCGCCGGCCACCGCCGACCAGGTCTTCGGGTCGGCGCGGGCCGGTGCGCTGATGCTTGCCCGGCATGTTCCGGCGGGCTCAAAGGTCCTGGTCACGGGAAGCCAAACCCTGGCGGACGAAACAGCCGCCCAAGGCTTCGTGCCGGTCCGTTCCGCCCTCGATGCCCCGGTCGCCGTGATCCAGGGGTTTGACCCGGAGCTGGGCTGGAAGGACTTGGCGGAGGCATCGTTCGCCGTTGCCGCGGGCGCCTTCTGGATCGCCACCAACACGGACCTGACCATTCCCCGAGAGCGTGGCATCGCCCCCGGAAACGGTTCGTTGGTGGCGGCCGTACAGGCAGCCACCGGCGCGGTGCCCCTGGTTGCAGGAAAGCCGGAAGCGGGCATTTTTACGACGGCGGCTGCGGCGTTGGGAGCTCGCCGCCCGCTGGTGGTGGGGGACCGGCTCGATACCGACATCCTCGGCGGCAACAACGCGGGCATGGACACGGCAGTCGTCTTGACCGGCATCGACGGGGTCGAAACGATCCTCGCCGCGCGCACGGCCGAACGGCCACGGTATCTGCTGGGCAGCCTGGCCGAACTGTACCGGCCCTATCCTGCCGTTACCCCTGACGGCTCGGGGTTCCGCTGCGGTGCTGCGGTGGCCGCCGTCGAAAACGGGAAGCTGAATGTCTCCGGCAGCCGGGAGGATGTGGACACCTGGCGCGCTGCCTGCGCGGCTTGGTGGGATGCCCATCCGCACCAGGCGTCCGCGGCCGCGCCTGACCTTGCCGATTGAAGGCCGATATTAGACTGGCTCATGCGGTTGGGTACAGCCGCCGACGCGAGGGAGGATAGCTTGGACCTGCCAGAATCAGGGGAGAGCGGCGGCCGGGTGCAGCCGCAGTGGCCGGCCCCCGGTGACTCCACGGCCGACGAGCCGGTCGACGCGATCATCTCCGGCCTGGCCGGGATTCCGGACCTTCCCGTACGCGGGCACCAACACGTGTACCAGCAGATCCACGACGATTTGTTGGCCGAGCTGGAGACCGAGGCTGATTGAGCCCTATGCCCAGACTGGACCAGGAGCTCGTATCCCGCGGATTGGCACGGTCCCGTACCCACGCAGCCAAGCTCATAGCGGCCGGGCGGGTCAGTCGTGCCGGAACTGTACTGACCAAGGCGGCGGCCGCCGTCGGCCCGGACGACCAGCTGGCCGTGGCCGCAGACGGAGGCCCCGACTACGTCAGCAGGGCCGGACACAAACTTGCCGGTGCACTGGCGGCCTTCCCCGCAGTCGATCCGGCGGGCCTGCGCTGCCTCGATGCCGGAGCTTCTACCGGCGGCTTCACCGATGTACTGCTGCGTGCCGGCGCGCAGGAGGTCGTCGCCGTGGACGTCGGACACGGCCAGCTCGTCGACGCGATTCGTACGGACAGCAGGGTCCGGGTATTCGAAGGCCTGAACGTCCGGTATCTCGACCCGGCAGCGATCGGCGGCCCGGTGGACCTGACCGTCGCGGATCTGTCGTTCATCTCCCTCACCCTGGTCATAGGACCGTTGGCCGATGCGACCCGTCCGGCCGGGAATCTGCTGCTGATGGTCAAGCCGCAGTTCGAGGTTGGCCGCGAGCGGCTGGCGCGCAGCGGCGTCGTCAGTTCCGACACGGAACGGTACCGGGCGGTTCGCAACGTTGTCGCCGCAGCGTTGGAACGGGGGCTGGACATACGCGGATTGGCGGCCAGCCCGCTTCCCGGCCAGGACGGGAACGTCGAATATTTCCTGTGGATAAGTGTTCCCCCGGGGGCCACTGAGCGCAGAACGGGTAGTGTGCTGCAGGAGGCAGTGGACGCGGCCATGGCCGGTTTCCCGCGGGAGCGGGAAGCGAGGCCGGACCAGTTGGATGAACCGAGAGGGCAGGAACCGGGAGTGGAGCGATGAGCCGGCGGATATTGGTGCTCGCGCACACCGGGCGCGCAGACGCCCTGGCGGCCGCCCAGGAAACCTGCGCCCAACTCCACTCGTCCGGCCTGGTGCCGGTCATGCGACGGGAAGAGGTCGGACACCTCCAGGAGACCTACGGCGAGCTGGCCGTTCCCACCGAAATACTGGACGAGGACATCGGCCTGGACGGCGTTGATCTGGGCATGGTCCTCGGCGGCGACGGTACCATCCTGCGCTCGGCCGAACTGGTCCGGGAATCGGACGTCCCGCTGCTGGGTGTTAACCTCGGACACGTCGGCTTTTTGGCCGAGAGCGAGCGGGCGGATCTGGCCCAGACGGTTCACTGGGTGGTAAACCGCGAATACACGGTTGAGGAGCGCCTCACCATTGACGTCCAGGTGTGGCTGGACAAGCGCAAGATCGGCCATACCTGGGCGCTGAACGAGGCGGCGGTGGAAAAAGGCGACCGGCAGCGGATGCTGGAAGTAGTGGTCGAGGTCGACGCCCTGCCCATCAGCTCGTTCGGCTGCGACGGCGTGGTCATGGCCACCCCCACGGGGTCCACTGCCTACGCCTTCTCCGCGGGCGGCCCGGTGGTTTGGCCCCAGGTGGAAGCCCTGCTGATGACCCCGATCAGCGCCCACGCGCTGTTCGCCAAACCGCTGGTGGTTGCCCCGGATTCGATCATGGCGGTGGAAGTGCTCAGCCGCAGCGATGCCAACGGCGTACTCTGGTGCGACGGCCGCCGAAGCCTGGAGCTGCCGCCCGGTTCCCGGATCGAAGTGACGCGCTCCAACAAACCCGTGCGGCTGGCCCGGACCAGGAGGACGCCGTTCTCGGAGCGTTTGGTCCGCAAATTCGAACTGCCGACGTCGGGATGGCGCGGGCCCGTCAGCCCCTCGGAAGAACAGCCGCCGACTTCGTCCCTGCCTACCGTGCGGACAGTGGAACCACGATACGCCCAGCCAAGCCAGGAGGCGCCGAAGTGATCGAAGAAATCCGGATCCGCAACCTCGGTGTGATCACCGAGGCTACGCTTCCGCTGGGGCCCGGCCTGTCGGTGGTGACGGGCGAGACGGGTGCGGGCAAGACCATGGTGGTCACCGCGCTCGGCCTGCTGCTGGGTGCCCGCGCGGACGCCGGGGCGGTGCGGACCGGGGCACGCAACGCAGTGACCGAGGCCGTGGTTCGGCTTGCCGCGGGAAGTCCTGCCCTGGCCCGCGCGGGTGAGGCGGGCGCTGACATCGACGAGTTCGACGGCGGAGCTGAACTGATGCTGGCCCGGACGGTGAACGCCGATGGCCGCAGCCGCGCGCACGTCGGCGGCCGGGGAGCGCCGGTGGGAACGCTGGCCGAGATCGGCGGCCACCTGGTGGCGGTCCACGGCCAAACAGACCAGCTGCGGCTCAAGAGCCAGCAGGCGCAGCGGGAAGCGCTGGACAAGTTTGCCGGTGAAGCCCTCACCACGGCGCTGTCCGGTTATGCAGCGTCATTCGCCCGTTGGAGGGAAGCCAGCACCGAACTGGAGACCCTGCGGACCGAGGCCCGCGAACGCCTGCGCGAAGCCGAGGCGCTGCAGCAGGCCCTGGAGGAAATCGACGGGCTGGACCCCCAGCCCGGTGAAGACGACGCCTTGAAGGCCGAGGCCGTGAAGCTGGCCAACGTCGAGGAACTGCGCGCTGCTGCCACCTTGGCGCACCAGGCGCTCGTGGCCGAGGAGTACACCGACTCCCCGGACGCGACGGCCCTGGTCGACGCGGCGAAACGGTCGTTGGAGCAGGTCCAGGACGAAGACGCCGAATTGGGCCGCGCCGCGGCCCGGCTCGCCGAGGTCGGCATCATCCTCGCCGACGTCGCCGCGGAGCTGGCGAGCTACGGCGCATCGCTGGACAGCGAGGGGCCGGGCCGGCTGGAGGAGGTCGAAGCGCGCCGGGCCGACCTGGCACGGCTCGTGCGCAAATACGCGCCGAACATCGACGAAGTGCTCGAGTGGGCCGTTCAGGCCCGCACCCGCTTGGAAGACCTGACCGACGACTCCAGCCGGATCGAGCGGTTGGAGGCGGAAATCGCCGAACTGGACTCCGCCCTGGCCATCCAGTCAGCCGCGGTGACGGCGCTGCGGCGTGAAGCCGCAACCGAACTCGGGCGCCGGGTCGGCGCAGAACTGTCGGCGCTGGCCATGGCCGAGGCCGAACTGCTGATCGATATCGAACCGGCGCCCGCCCTGACGGTGCACGGCGCCGACGTCATCACGTTCTTGCTCAAGCCGCACCGGGGTGCCCCGCCGCGTCCGCTGGGCAAGGGTGCCTCCGGCGGTGAACTGTCCCGTGTGATGCTTGCCATCGAAGTGGTGCTGGCGGAAGTCGATCCCGTGCCCACCTTCGTCTTCGACGAGGTGGATGCCGGCGTCGGCGGCAAGGCGGCCGTCGAGATCGGCCGCCGCCTGGCCATGCTGGGCCGCTACGTGCAGGTCATAGTGGTGACCCACCTGCCGCAGGTGGCGGCCTTCGCGGACCAGCACATCCGGGTGATCAAGACGGCCGGCGGGGACGACGGCGGGATGACCGCCAGTGACGTCCGGTTGCTCGACGACGAAGAGCGGGTGACCGAACTGGCCCGCATGCTCGCCGGCCAGGAAGAATCCCATTCCGCCCGCGCCCACGCCCAGGAACTCATCGACGGAGCGAGGGCGCTGTAGCATCGGCTACAGGCACGACCAGCCCCGCCGCCGGCGGGGGAGCAGTTGACCGGCGGGTGTGTGTTCGCACACCCGGCAGCGGTCGGAACGGCCTTGAGATCCGAGGGCGTCCAGAAAGGTGATAGGCTCGAATTCCGTGGTGCAGCGAACTAATTCCCGGTTTTCCAAGTCGTCCAAGACGACCAAACATATCTTTGTCACCGGCGGCGTGGCGTCCTCGCTCGGGAAGGGACTGACGGCTTCAAGCCTCGGCCACCTGCTCCGTGCCCGCGGCCTCTCCGTGACGATGCAAAAGCTCGATCCCTACCTGAACGTGGATCCGGGCACGATGAATCCCTTCCAGCACGGTGAAGTCTTCGTCACGGACGACGGCGCGGAGACCGATCTGGATATCGGACACTACGAGCGGTTCCTGGACGAGAATCTGGACGGGTCGGCAAACGTGACCACCGGCCAGGTGTACTCCACCGTGATCGCGAAGGAACGCCGCGGCGAATACCTCGGCGACACAGTTCAGGTCATCCCGCACATCACCGACGAGATCAAGCGCCGCATGCGCCTGCCCGCCGAGCCTGTCGCGGGCAAGAAGGTTCCGGACGTGATCATCACCGAGATCGGCGGCACCGTCGGCGATATCGAATCGCAGCCGTTCCTCGAATCCGCCCGCCAGGTCCGGCAGGATGTCGGGCGCAACAACGTGTTCTTCCTGCATGTGTCGCTCGTGCCGTACATTGGCCCGTCGCATGAGCTGAAGACCAAACCGACACAGCATTCCGTCGCCGCGCTTCGCTCCATCGGCATCCAGCCGGACGCCATCGTGATCCGGTCCGACCGGGAAGTCCCTGCGGCGATGCGGGAGAAGATCGGCCGCATGTGCGACGTGGACATCGACGCAGTGATTGGCTGCCCGGATGCGCCGAGCATCTACGACATCCCCAAGACCCTGCACTCGCAGAACCTGGACGCGTACATCGTGCAGCACCTTGACCTGAAGTTCAAGGATGTCAATTGGACCAAGTGGGACCGGCTGCTGTCGGCGGTCCACAACCCGAAGCACCACGTCGAGGTGGCGCTGGTCGGCAAATACATCGACCTGCCCGACGCCTACCTGTCGGTGACCGAAGCGCTCCGCGCCGGCGGCTTCGCCAACCAGACCAAGGTAAAGATCCGTTGGGTTCCCTCCGACGACTGCGCCACCGAAGAAGGCGCAGCCGCCGCCCTCCACGGCGTGCACGCCATCTGCGTGCCCGGCGGCTTCGGCATCCGCGGACTGGAGGGCAAACTCGGCGCACTCAGGTTCGCCCGCGAACACAAGCTGCCCACCCTTGGCCTGTGCCTCGGCCTGCAGTCGATGGTCATGGAGTACGCCCGCAACATCGTGGGACTGGAAGACGCTTCGTCCACCGAGTTTGATCCGGACACCAAGCACCCGGTGATCGCCACCATGGCCGAGCAGCTGGACATCGTCGACGGCAAGGGTGATCTGGGCGGCACCATGCGCCTTGGCCTGTACGAGGCAGCCCTGCAGTCCGGCTCCGTCGTCGCGGAGACCTACGGCAGCACCAAGGTCAGCGAACGTCACCGCCACCGTTACGAGGTCAACAACGAATACCGCGACCAGCTGGCCGCGGCGGGCCTGGTCTTCTCCGGCACCTCCCCGGACGGCAAGCTGGTGGAGTTCGTGGAACTGCCCCGCGACGTGCACCCGTACTACGTCTCCACCCAGGCGCATCCGGAACTCAGTTCGCGCCCCACACGGCCGCACCCGCTGTTCGCCGGCCTCGTCGCCGCCGCACTGGAGCACGGCAAGCCCAAGGCCACGGCAAAGTCCGGAGCCTGAGTGTCGGCGCACTCCGCGGCCTTTGCCGACATCCCCGACCCGCGTCCGCTGGTCGACAGCCGAACCGTTTACCGCGGACGCATTTGGGACGTGGTCAGCGACACCTTCACGCTGGGCCCGGACACGGGCGAGACGTTGGTGCGCGACTACATCGCACATCCGGGCGCGGTGGCCATCCTGGCGATGGACACGGAGGGACGGGTCCTGCTGCTGAGGCAGTACCGGCAGCCCACCAGGATGTCGCTGTGGGAAATCCCGGCGGGCCTGCTGGACGTGGACGGCGAGGACTTCGTCGATGCCGCGGTGCGGGAACTGGCCGAGGAAGCCGACCTGATGGCCGGGCGCTGGAACGTGCTGGTGGATTTTTTCAATTCGCCCGGCTCTTCCAGTGAGGCGATCCGGATCTACCTGGCCCGCGACCTCTCCGAGGTGCCGGAGGCGCAGCGGCACCAGCGCACTGACGAGGAAGCCGAAATCGAGCACCTCTGGGTAGATCTGGACGATGCGGTGGACGCGGTCATGGCCGGACGGCTGCACAATCCGTCGGCCGTGACCGGGGTGCTTGCCGCCGCACGCGCTGCCGCCACCGGCTTCGAGGACCTGCGCCCG
>NZ_JBNHGF010000085.1:0-9366 GCF_059091005.1 Arthrobacter sp. Y3223164 | reverse complement strand
AGGCCCAGCACGTGCCCCCGGTTCCCGCCGACGACGACTCCGCGGTTCCCGGGGCCGCTCCCGCCGCCGGTGCCGGGCATGCCCGAGGCGAAGCCGTCCAGGCAGCCGTCACCCGGCTGCTGACCCGGGTGCTCGCCAAGCCGCCGGTGCGCAAGGCCGCCAAGGACCTGGGCATCAACCTGGCGGACATCACCCCCACCGGCAAGGGGGGCGAGGTCACCAAGCAGGATCTGCTCAGCTACCAGGCCCAGCGCGAGGCCGAGCAGGCGGCTGCGCCGACGTTCTGGGCCCCGCGCAAGGGACTGGACAACCGGATCGAGCGGGTCCCGGTCAGGGGCGTGCGCAAGGCGACCGCCAAGGCCATGGTCGAGTCGGCCTTCAGCGCCCCCCACGTGAGCATCTTCGTGGATGTGGATGCCTCGCGGACCATGGAGTTCGTCCAACGGCTGAAGAAGTCCCGCGACTTCGAAGGCGTCAGGGTCTCGCCGCTGCTCATCCTGGCCAAGGCCGTCATCTGGGCCGCCGCGCGCAACCCGAACGTCAACGCCAGCTGGGTGGAGACGGAGTCCGGCGACGAGATCCACGTCAAGCACTTCATGAACCTCGGCATCGCCGCCGCCACCCCCCGCGGCCTGCTGGTTCCGAACATCAAGGACGCCCAGGACCTCTCGCTCAAGGAGCTCGCGGTAGCCCTCAACGACCTGGCGACCACGGCCCGTGCCGGCAAGACCAAGCCCGCCGACATGCAGAACGGCACCCTCTCCATCACCAACATCGGCGCGCTGGGAATCGACATCGGCACCCCGATCATCAACCCGGGCGAAGTCGCCATCGTCGCGTTCGGCACCATCCGGCAGAAACCGTGGGTCGTCTCCGGCGAAGTCATTCCCCGCTGGATCACCACGCTGGGCGGGTCGTTCGACCACCGCGTGGTGGACGGCGACCTTTCCGCCAGGTTCATGGCAGACGTCGCCGCGATCATGGAAGAACCGGCGCTGCTGCTGGATTGACGGTGCGCCGCGGCATGCTGGGTTAACGGCGCCGCCGCCGCATGCCGGAGGGACTCTGTCCCGCGCGCGGATGCCCGCCGGGCCGCGGTTGGTTATGATCGCGGTGTGGCGAGGAGGAGCACCATCAGGTGATTAAGACAGCGGGCAACGCGGCGACCCATGGGGCAGAACCTACAGTGAGCCCGACGGCGGACCTGTACGACCAGTTCGGCGACGAACTGGCGTCGCTGTCGCTCCAGTTCGGCAACTTCGGCGGCCGGGCGTCGTTCAGCGGGCCGGTCCGCACCATCAGGTGTTACCAGGACAACGGGCTGGTGAAATCCGTCCTCAACTCCCCGGGCCACGGCGCCGTGTTGGTGGTCGACGGCGGCGGTTCGCTGGAGACGGCCCTGATGGGGGACATGATCGCCGCGGCCGCCGTGGCCAACGGCTGGTCCGGGGTAATCATTAACGGGGCGATCCGGGACCGGGCGGCCCTCGCGCAGCTGCCGCTCGGCGTCAAGGCGCTCGGAAGCAACCCGCGGAAGAGTGCCAAGGACGCCAGCGGGGAAGCAGACGTTCCCGTCGAGATCGGTGGCGTGCTGTTCCGGCCGGGCGCTACGGTCCACGCCGACCTGGACGGCATCCTGGTAGGCGCCTGACCGCGGCCGTGGTGTCTGCTCGGAGGACGCCGACCGGGATCCGCTCTGCAGTGATCAACGACCTCATGCCCTGACGGACCACCAAGGGTGGCGTTCCGGCTGTGAAAGACTGGGAGCATGAGTAACAACAGGCCCTCGGGTCAGCGCAACGACTCCGGCGTGCCCAGGATCGACTGGAAGGGCACCCTGTGGGCCATGGCGGCCGTCTTCCTGCTCAGCTACGTCATGATCTGGCTGATGCCGGGACTGCACCCCATCCTGCGGATCCTCATCGTGATCGGCCTGTATTTTGCCGGCCGCTACGCGTACTACCGCTATTTCAAGAACCGGCGCCGGCCATAGCCTTTGCGAGGACGGGCGCAAGCCGCCGCACGCCCTCGCGAATGGCCTCTTCGGGCACGGCGCTGAAAGCCAGCCGCAGCTGGCGTGACGGCTCCTCGGAGGGGCTGAACGCCGCCCCCGGGATGAAGACCACGCCGGCCTCGATCGCGTCGTAGAGCAGCGGGTAGGTGTCGACGCCCTCCGGAAGGGTGATCCAGACGAAGAAGCCGCCGTCGGGTTCGGTCCAGGTGGCCCCGTCGGGCATGAATTCGTCCAGCGCCGACAACATGGCGGCGCATCGGGTGGCGTACAACCGGCGGTAGGTATCGATCTGCCCCACCCAGTCGTGTTCGTCCAGGTAAGCGGAAATCAGCATCTGGTTCAGGGTCGGCGGGCACAGGGTGACGGCCTCGTTGGCCAGGTAGAAGCTCCGCTGCAGGTGGTCGGGCAGCAGCGCCCAGCCGATCCGCAGGCCCGGTGCCAGAATCTTGGAGAAGGAGCCCAGGTAGACCACGTCGTCGGGATTGTCCGCGCGCAGCGGCCGCAAGGGCTCGCCGTCGAAGCGCAGCAGGCCGTAGGGGTTGTCCTCAAGCACCAGGACGCCGGCCTCGCGGCAGATGTCCACGATCTGCTGCCGGCGCTCGGCGGCCAGCGTGATGCCGGAGGGATTGTTGAAGCTGGGGATGGTGTAGAGGAATTTGATGCTGCGGCCCTCGCCCTGCAGCTCTTCGATGCGGCGCTGGAGTTCCGAGGGGACGAGACCGTGTTCGTCCATCAACACCGGCTCCACCTGGACCTCGTAGGCCTCGAAGGTGTTCAGCGCGCCCACGTAGGTGGGATCCTCGCACAGCACCACGTCGCCGGGGTTGCAGAAGACTTTGGCGGCCACGTCCTGGGCGGACTGGGAACCCGCCGTGACGACGACGTTCTCCGGATCCACGCCCGTAATGCCTTCGCGCGCCATGACCTCGCAGATCTTCCGCCGCAGGTCCTGGGTACCCTGGCCGCCGCCGTATTGCAGGGCGGTCATCCCATGCTCGGAGATCAGCCGCTGCGCCATGCCGGCGATCTTCTCCAACGGCAGAGACTGCAGGTAGGGGTTGCCGCCGGCCAAGGAAACTAACCCGGGGCGCATCGAGATGTCGAAGACGTCGCGCACGGCTGATTGTTTGATGTTGGCGGCGCGCTGGGAGAACAGGTGCTGGTGCCGGTGCGCCGCAGTGGCGCGTTCCAGCGCCACTTCCGTTTCGGTGGGCAGGGTTTCGGAAAGGTCTGCATCCTGTGAAGTCACTCACACAGGATAGCCCGGGGCGTTACGGAATAGGAAACAGAAGTTTTCTATTAGTGCTGCCCGGGGCTAGAGCCAGCCCGCGTCCCGGGCCTTGAGCGCGGCCTGGAATCGGCTTTCCGCGCCGAGCTGCTCCAGCATCCAGGCAATGTGGCGCCGGCAGGTGCGGACGCTGATGTCCAGCCTCCGGGCGATCACCTCGTCCGAGTACCCGGCGGCCATGGCGTTCAGGATGGAGTGCTGGATGCCGTTGAGATCCGAGGCGCCGTTTTCCTGCCCGTCCAAGACGTAGGGATCGGCCAGCTCCCAGGCCACGTGGAACAGGTTGATGAAGACCTGGATCAGGTTGAAGTCGCGCACCACCAGCGCGCCGCGGTCTTCCGGATGCAGTTGGCGCCCGATCAGGGCCAGGTTGCGGTCGAAGATCATGATCTTGAGCGGAACGTAGGGCAGGGTTCGGTACTCGCCGCCGGCCGGCGAGATCGCGGCGACCGCCTTGCGTGTGGGCACGTGGTCCAGGGTGCTGGCGTGGCTGATGTTCTTGCGCACGACCCCGCGATTGAGCAGTTCGATGTCCTTTTGAATGCCCTCTTCGTGAACATCGGCGGAGGCCCCGGAGCCCGGCTGGCTGATCAGCACCTGCTCGGAAACGTCCCGGCCGTAGTCCACCAGCAGCTTGCGGATTACCCCCGGGTCTTCGAGGACCTCCACGGAGGAGTCCAGCGACACCCGTTTGCGGGCTGCAAGGTACGTGGGCACGAGGGCCGCCATGTCCGCACGGTGCCCGCTGATCTTGGTGCGCAGGTCGATTAACAGCCGCTCGTCGGAATCTACCAGTTGCGACAGGGCGACGTCGGGGGAGATGGCGACATAGCATTCGACATTCGGTGCCGGCTGCTGCAGCAATTGCCTGCTGACCAGTTCGCCGATGGCGATGTTTAGGTCGCGGATGGTGTAGCCGAGTGCCGTGGACATGCTTTCTTTGGTCCAGCCGGGGTGGGCCACGGCGTATTCATAGACCTCGAATGCCGTCCCGCTCAGCATAGGGCGCTCCTCCGGTTGATCCATTTACGTATCACGCAGGGCCTGCTGTTTCCTGTGCGGTGCGGCCGCTCTTTGGCCAGTCTAAAGCACTTCTTCGGCCCATCTTGCGTCCATCATGACCGGCCACTTCCTGCCATGGCCACATTATGCCATCACCTCGCGGCCTTTGAGTGACGATCCTTGGGAGGCGCTCCTTCCCCCGGATTTCCGGGGCGGCAGGCGGTTTCGACCGCCTGTCCGGAACGTGACAGCACAAGCCGTGAGGCACGATCATGGCATGTCCGGATGTTGCAACGAGTTTGGCTGGACAGGCGGAGCAGAAGCACGGAACTCTTGAACTTGTCGGGGGCGAGCAACCCGGCTGGATTTGTCACTGTACGAACCTAAGCCATGTGAAGGGAATGACATGTTCAAGAAGATCGCAAGCATCGCGGCAGGTCTGCTGGTTGCTTTGGGGGCGGTCTCTGCGGCCACTCCGGCAGTAGCCGCCGATCTAGGACCGGTTCCCCATTCTGAAAACGCCACCGCTTCCGCCTATATCTGGGACTGGTAAAAAGCCGCCCCATCTCATCGGCATTGTGCTGATTCCGTAACCAGGATGACGCCGGCTATCCCTCCCCAACCACCAGAACATCGAACCAGGAGTAGCGCATGAGCCAGCTGACAGCCATCCGCCCAACAAGTTCGGTGAACGTTAAATCGTACTGGTGGGTTCTGTCTATTTACACGGGTAGGCAGGACGTAGTCGACGCAGTCATAGGAGAACTGGTTACACCGCTGGTCGCCCACGCTCGCCGCGAAGGCGTGGGCCGCTGGTACTTCAACCACAGTGCCGACCAGATGGGGCCTCACCTGAAGGTCCGGTTCCTGGGCCGCCGCCCAATCCTCGACAGCCTCCAAAGGTTCGAGTTGGCGGCCCGGGACCGGGTCCTCGACATCCTTCCAGGCATCACGACCCAGGAAAGCTTCGTATTGCCTTTCGGCAGCGGGGATTCCATTCAGCTCTCGCCGGCCGATGCCGCCGTCCCCGTACCCGAAGCGGACCTGGACCGTTTTGGGGGACCCGATGGGCTGGAGCTCGCGGAGGAGGTATTCGAACTTTCCTCCGAACTGGCCATGTGGGCCACGCAGCGTTTCAGCAAGGCCCAAGGACGTTCGGCGCTCGCCTCCCTGCTCCTCTGCGACGCGGCGTGGGCCATGATGTATGGGCCGAAGGCGCAACAGTGGCCGGACCGCGGCAGGCTGTCCTGGGACTACTGCTGGGACAACCATCTTCGGGTATCCACTGCCGAGCTGGGCCGTTCGGCTCCGAAGGCGCGGCACAGCCTCACCGCAGGACTGGTTGCCCGCACCGCACCGATGCACCGCCTGATGGCAGCGACAGCGGACGAAAGCAGCGTTCAGAACTGGCGCCGCCGCTGGATCAGGACCCTTGACTCGTACCTGTACCGGGCGGACCGGGCGCGCGTTAGCCGCAGCGCGCAGCAATTGACGTTTTCCCAAGCCCACCTGCTGATGAACCGGTTGGGGTTCACCACGTGGGAAGAGGCGGCACTCGGCGTCTACGCCAGGGCCTGGTCGCCGGAAGTCGAATCCTCGTTGTTGGAGAAGAGGACAAAATGAGCCCGTTCGGTTTCTCGTCGATTGGACCCGAATCCATCAAGGATCCGGATGTCAAAAACGAAGGAACAGCATCATCACTGGATCAGGTCGGGGTGCTGGGTGCGCACGCCCAGGATGATGACCTCTGGAACCTCACCGGCAGCAACTACTCGCGCGACGCCGCGTGGGCAGACCAGGCGTGGCAATAGGAGAACGTCCGCCGGCATCTGCGTCGGTGCCCACATCATTTCCTCCCCCAACAGGATCAGGCCGGAGCGACCCCCAACGCTCCGGCCTGATCCTTTCTTCGCGGTTCAGGGGCTGTTTCCACCCATCACGCCGTGATGCGGACGGCACGCCCGCATGCCCTGATCAGTTGTAGAGCATGCCGCCGTCTACCAGCAGCACCTGGCCGGTGACGTAGTCGGAGTCGGGGCCGGCGAAGAAGGACACGATCTTTGCCACGTCTTCGGGCGTCTCGATCCGGCCGAGGGCGATGCCCTCCACGTTCTCCTTGAGGTTCTGGCCGATCGGCTTTCCGTTGATCTTGCTGAGTTCCTTGTCGATGAGCTCCCACATGCCGGTTCCGACAATGCCGGGCGCGTAGGCGTTGACCGTGATCCCCTTGGGTGCCAGCTCCTGTGCCGCCGCCTGCGTAAAGCCGCGCACGGCGAACTTGGAGGCGGAGTAGGCGCTGAGGATCGGGAAGCCCTGGATGGCCGCGATGGAGGCAGCCGAAATGATCTTGCCTCCGTGGCCGAGCTCTTCAAACTTGGCGGCCGCAGCCTGGATGCCCCAGACCACGCTGTTGACGTTCACGTTGAAAATCTGGTCGAGTTCCTGCTCGCTGATTTCAAGAACTGGCTTGACCTGGGCAATGCCTGCGTTGTTGACGATGACGTCGAATCCGCCGAGCTGGTCGGCTGCCGTGTCGACAGCCGCGACGACGTCGTCCCTCTTGGCGACGTCGGCTGCCACGAAAACGGACTTGCGCCCGAGGCCTTCGATCTCCGCCGCGACAGCCTCGCCCTTGGCGCGCTGCGGCTCGATATCGGCGATGGCGACGTTGAAGCCGTCTTCAGCCAAACGAAGAGCGATGGCCCGCCCGATGCCTTGGCCGGCGCCGGTTACGAGAGCGACCTTGTCCTGCACAGTCATTAATGTCTCCTTTGTACTGCTTCCAGCCCGCCGTTGCGCTTATCCCAGCGCGACGACCGGCTGCGGTGGACACCGTCGAATTACAACCGGTGTCACTACGCGCAACACAGACCCGTCAGGATTCATTCCTTTGCATATTAATGCGTGCCGGGGCAGGCCAAGCCGAAGCAGCGCCACGGCAGCCGTCCAGCGGCCGCCTAGTGGCCGAAAATGTCCGCGTCGGTGATGTCCGCGGTGCCCCGGTCCAAGGCGGAGATCCGGGCCAGCTCGCCGGCCTCCAGCATGAAGTCGAAGATGGCGAAGTTCTCGGCCAGCCGGTCCGGGTGCGCGGACTTGGGGATGGGCACATGCCCCAGCTGGGTGTGCCAGCGGAGCACGATCTGGGCCGGGCTCTTGCCGTACTTGCCGGCCAGCGACTGAACCGCCGGCTCCCGCAGCAGGTCCCCGCCTTTCCCGAGCGGGCTCCAGGACTCCGTGACGATGCCGCGCTGGCGGTGTAGCTCCACCAGATCCCCGCGGGTGTGCCGGGGATCCAGTTGAATCTGGTTGACCTCGGGTACCAGCCCGGCGTCGAACAGCCGATGCAGGTGCGCTGGTTTGAAATTGGACGTGCCGATGGCTCGCACGCTCCCGTCCTCCAGCAAACGGGTGAGCCCCTCGAAGGCCTCTACGTAGCGGTCCTGCCCGGGGTTTGGCCAGTGGATCAGCAGCAGGTCCACGTAGTCGACGCCCAGCCGGCGGGCGCTGGCCTCGCAGGCCTGCCGCGCGCCGTCGACGCTGTGCCACTGCTTATTGAACTTGGTGGTGATGAAAACTTCCGAGCGGTCAAGCCCGCTGCGGCGGAACCCCTCGCCGACGCCTTCCTCGTTCCGGTAATTTTCCGCGGTGTCGAACAGCCGGTAGCCCAGGTCGAGCGCAGTTTCGACCGTCCGGGCGGCTTCCGCATTGTCCAGGGGCCAGGTTCCCAGTCCCAGCAGCGGCATCTTGGCCCCGTTGCGGAGGGTCACGAGCGGAGCAAGCAGGTCGGCCACGGTCACAGTCTCCTCTGGTTGTCCTTCAGGACCCGGTCCCGGGCCCGTGGCACCCAGCCTAGGGGTGATCGTGCCGGCTGTGCACCCCGGGTGCCGGCCGCAGCCGGCGGCAGACGGAGAAGCGGATGCCGCAGGGCGCTTATTCCCCGGGCCAGGCGGGAAGAGTCCGCTAACCCGCGGAGGCGGCGTCGGCAGAACCTGCGTCGCGTGCGGCGGTCCGGGTCTCCAGCCAGGCCAACACGTCGGAGAGCAGGATCCGCCGGTGCGTCCCGCGGTACTGGACCGGAATGGTCCCGGCGTCGGTCAGGCGGCGCATGTAGGTCAGCGACACGCCGGCCACCTCCGCCGCCTGCGAGGTGTTCAGCAGTTCGACGGCGGAGCTGACCATCACCGCATCGCCGTGGGCAAAGCGGCGGAGCATATCGACGACGGCGTCCGCGGCTTGGGCGGGCAGCTTCACCGTGGTGCCGTTCACGAAGACGGTCACGTCGGCGCTCTCGTCGAGCGCCCGCTGCAGCCGCTGCGCCTGGGCGGCCGGGAGGGCATCGGTGGTGCGGGGAGTCAGCTGGGCCATGGGGACAGCGTAAGACACTTCCCGGTCCACACCGGGGAAGGCGTGCGGCGCCGTCGTTGTTGGCGTGGAGGTGTCCGGCGGCAGCCGTTGGCATTCCCCCGGCGGCCCGGCGGCGGGCGTTGACCTTCCCCCCGACGACCCGCCCGCGGCCATGGACATTCCCCGACTGCCCGGCGTCAGGTGAGCGTAAACTGCTGTTCGCGACGGACAGCGTGCGCCGTCCGCGGAAGTAAACATCCGACGACTCCCGAGGAGACCATCGTGGGCAGACCGTTCTACGCCGAATTGAAGGGCGCTGCGCACGCCGCGCACCGGCCGGTGCCTGCGGCCTGACATGGAGCACATCGCCAGCCTCCCCTTCGGATACGCGGTCAGCGCGCTGTTCGTGATCGTGATGCTGCGCGCCAACGCCACGTACTGGGCCGGCAGGGGAGTGGCCGCCGGCGGGCGGCACACCCGTCTGGTCCGGCAGTTGGATTCGCCGGCCATGCGCCGCGCGGAGGCTTTCATCGCGCGCTGGGGAGCCCTCGCCGTCGCGCTCTGCTTCCTGACGGTGGGCGTTCAGACCGCGGTCAACGCGACGGCCGGCCTTGGCCGGATGCCGCTGCGCAGGTATTTGCCGGCCGTCGTGGTCGGCTCGGTGCTGTGGGCGGTGCTGTACGCCACCGTGGGCCTGGCCGCCCTCAACGCCTGGCTG
>NZ_JBNHGF010000084.1:0-9389 GCF_059091005.1 Arthrobacter sp. Y3223164 | reverse complement strand
TCGGGTGTTCGGAGCCGGCCTCTACCGCGCCGGCCAGCAGCAGGACCTCGTCTTCGCCGCGGTCCGCCAGGGCCAGCACGCCCTCCACTGCCTGCCGCCCGGTGGTCACGGTGCCGGTCTTGTCCAGCACGATGGTGTCCACGTGCCGGGTGTCCTCGAGGATCTGCGGCCCCTTGATCAGGATGCCCAGCTGCGACGCCCGGCCGGTGCCGGTGAGCAGGGCGGTAGGCGTGGCGAGCCCGAGCGCACAGGGGCAGGCGATCACCAGCACGGTGACTGCCGCGGTGAACGCCGCCTGCAGGTCGCCGGTGAAAACCATCCAGAGGATGAAAGTGACGACGGCGATGACCAGCACCACCGGGACAAAGACGGAGCTGATCCGGTCGGCCAGCCGGGCAATCGGGGCCTTGCCGGCCTGCGCCTGGCTGACCAGGCGGCCCATTTGCGCCAGCGTGGTGTCCGAGCCGACCCGGGTGGCGCGGACCAGCAGCCGGCCGGAGGTGTTGATGGTGGCACCGGTGACCGTGTCGTCCACATCCACTTCTACCGGCACGGATTCGCCGGTGAGCAGCGACGTGTCGACGGCGGAGTGCCCGTCCACCACGTAGCCGTCGGTGGGGATCTTTTCGCCCGGCCGGACCACCATGATGTCGCCCGGGACCAGGTCGGCGGCCGCCACCTTCACCTCGGCGCCGTCCCGCAGCACGGTAGCGTCCTTCGCGCCCAGGTTGAGCAGCGACTTCAGGGCGTCGCCGGCCCGCTGCTTGGCGTTGGCTTCCAGATAGCGGCCCAGCAGCAGGAAGGTGACCACGACGACGGCCACCTCGAAGTACAGTTCGTGCTCGGACATGTTGCCGCCCACGTGTTCGGTCAGCATTGGATCTATGACCAATTGCCAGGCGGAGAAGAAGAAGGCGGCCAGCACGCCGAGGGACACCAGCGTGTCCATCGTGGAGGCGAAATGCCGGGCGTTGATCGCCGCGGCGCGGTGGAACGGCCAGGCCGCCCAGAACACCACCGGGATGCTGAGCGCGAATGCCACCCAGCCCCAGTGCGGGAACTGCGCGCCGGGGATCATCGACATGATGAAGATCGGCAAGGTCAGGACGGCGGCCGTCCAGAGGCGCGGACGCAGCTGGCCGGCGGTGCCGCCGTGGGCCATGTGGTCCTCACCCTCCACGTGATCGGCGTGAGCGGCGTGCTCGCCGTCGTCACCCCGGCCGGCGTCCCCGGAGTGGTCGTGGTGGTCCTGGTCGCCGGGGCCGGTGCCGTGGTCCGCCTCCGGGTTCCCGTCGCGCCCGTGGCCCCTATCCCCGTGCCGTGGGGCGGGCGCGGAGTGCGGCTGCGGCTTCACCCGGGCCTTGTAGCCGGTGGCCTTCACCGTGTCCACCAACTGCTGGTTCGTGACGCCGTCCGGGACGAGCACGACGGCGGACTCCAGGGGCAGATTGACGCTTGCCTGGACTCCTTCGATCTTGCCGAGCTTGCGTTCCACCCGGTTCACGCAGGAGGCGCACGTCATGCCCTCGATCGCCAGTTCGACGGTTCTGGTCGGGTTCGGTTCTGCTTCAGGATCCATGGTGCCGGGATGGGAGGACATCGGTTGGTTGTCTCAATTCTGCGTGGGACGGTGCGGGGGCAGCGCGTCCGCTGGTTCGCGAAAAAAGGGGGGGCCGACGGCGGCCGGAGGGCACCGTCGTCGCACTGGCCAAAGGCCGTCTGGCCTGAAGCGATCTGGAGCTAGGCGTTCTGCGCGACGACGGTGTACCCGGCCTCGGCGACGGCCTCGCCAATCTGGGCCGGGTCAAGATCCGCCTCGGAACTGACCGTCGCCGTGGAGATTCCGCCCTTGTTGAGTTCGATGCTGACGCCGCGGACGCCGTCGAGGGCCTGCAGTTCTTCCGTGACGGCGTCCACGCAGTGGCCGCAGGTCATGCCGTCGATGCTGATGGTGGTGGTGCTCATGACTGTCTCCTTGGGGTTGGGTTCGCGGGGAAGGTCAGCGCAGCAGTCGGCCGATGGCGTCCGAGGCTTCCTTGACCTTGTCCTCGACGATTTGCGGGTCGCCGCTGAGTTCGGATTCCTTGGCGGCGCCGATGACGCAGTGTCCGATGTGGTCCTCGAGCAGGCCAACGCTCACCGCGTGCAGGGCCTTGTTGACGGCGGCGACCTGGGTCAGGATGTCGATGCAGTACTTGTCGTCCTCCACCATGCGGGCGATGCCGCGGACCTGGCCCTCAACGCGCTTGAGCCGGCGCAGGTACGCCTCCTTGTCCGACGTGTACGCGTGCCCGATGTGCTCGTCGGCAGGGGCGGTGACGGTTTCGGTTTCCGCAGGCCGTGCTGTGTGGCTCATGGCTTCCTCAATCGGTGGGCTATGCCACCAATCTATACCCCCTAGGGGTATCGCGCAAGGGCGCCGGCCGCGCCCCGAGTCACTGGTGCTGCGGGACGCGCAGCGTTCGGAAGGCGAGCCAGGCTGCCGCGACCATGAGAACCGCGGCCAGTCCGGCGGTGACGGTCACGCCGCTGTCGAAAGCATGGACCGCGGAATCTAACAGGGCGGCCCCGGTGCGTTCGGGCAGCTGCCCGGCAACGGTGATGGCGCCGCCGAGGGTCTCGCCGGCGGCTTGCTGCTGTTCGGCGTCCAGCCCGGCGGGCAGGGCGATGTTCCGTCGGTAGGCACCGACCAGGATGCTGCCGAGCACGGCGGTCCCGAAGACAGAGCCCACTTCGTAGGCCGTCTCCGACACGGCGGAGGCGGCGCCGGCCTTGGCCGCGGGGACGCTGGACAAAATGAGGTCGTTCGAGAGCGTCTCGGAGGCGCCGACCCCGGCGCCGAGCAGCGCGAAGGCCGCCATCAGGGTCACCGCTGGGGCGTCCGGGGACGACGCCACCAGGGCGTAGGCCGCCGCGGACAGCAACAGGGCGCAGGCCACCAGCCGGTGCGGGGCAATCCGGCGCACCAGCGGCACCGCGAGCAGGCCGGCCGTTATGGTGACCGCCAGGCCGGGCAGCAGTACCAGGCCGGCCCGCAGCGGGCTGAGGCCGAGGACCAACTGGAGATGCTGGGAGACGAAGTACAGGAAGCCGACCAGGGAGAACACGGCCAACAGGTTGACCAGCACGGCGCCGGTGAAGGGGCGGTGGCGGAACAGGCGGACATCCAGCATCGGGTTCGCGCGGACCAGCTGGCGGCGGACGAACAGCCAGCCGGCCAGGATGCCGAGGGTGAACGTTGCTGCCGCAAGGGCGGGATTTCCGCCGCCGGCCAGCTGCTTGATGGCGTAGACCACGGGGAGCAGGGCGGCGACGGAGAGCAGGATGCTGGCCGCGTCGATAGGGCCGGGCTCGGGATCGCGCGACTCGGGCACGAACGCCGGCGTCAGCACCAGCATGGGCAGCAGCATGGGGACCGCGAGCAGAAAGACCGAACCCCACCAGAAGTGTTCCAGCAGCAGGCCGCCCAGCAGCGGGCCGAGGGCGGCGCCGGCGGAGAAGCCGGCGGCCCAGATGGCGATCGCCAGGCGCCGCTGCGCCCGGTCCGTGAAGATGTTCCGGATCAGGGACAGGGTGGCCGGCATCAGCATGGCCCCGAAGATGCCCAGGCCGGCGCGTGCGGCAACCAGCAGTTCGGCGCTGGGGGAGAAGGCGGCCAGCGCGGACAGTGCGGCGAAACCGGCCGCGCCGATCATCAGCATCCGGCGCCTGCCGAACCGGTCGCCCAGGCTGCCCATGGCCACCAGCAGGCCGGCAAGTACCAGGGGGTAGATGTCGATGATCCACAGGAGGGTGGTGCCGCTGGTGCTGAACGCCAGGGAAATCGCGGGCAGCGCGAAGCTGAGCACCGTGTTGTCGACGGCGACCAGCAGGACCGGAAGCATCAAGACCGCCAGTGCGGTCCATTCTCGGCGCCCGGCGCGCTGGGTGACGGTAAGCATGGTGGGTCTTTCGGAATCGGGGAAGTCGGATCTACTGTACCGTCTGGACGGTTTACCTGCAAAGCGGCAGCTCCGCGGGCGGGGGGAGTCCTAGGATGGGTGAATGGCCAGTGCGAGAGACCGGATCCTCGACAACTTCGAGGACATCCTGATCAAAGAGGGCGAGCGAGCCGCCACGATGGACGCCGTCGCGGCGGCGGCCGGGGTGTCGAAGGGCGGGCTGCTGTACCACTTTCCGTCCAAGGAGGCGATGGTGGACGCCCTGTGCGAGCGGCTCTCCGCGCTGACCGCCGCCGACGCGGAGCAGATCATCAGTGCCCCGGAAGGAGCGGCCCGCTACTACGTGCGCACGTCCAGGTTCGTCGATTCGCCGCTGGACCGGGCCATCGTGGCCGTGGCGCGCCTGGTCCAGCAAGGCCACCCGTCCGCGGCGAGGACCTTTGCCGGGATCCAGGAACTCTGGCTGGATGCCTTGGAGCAGGCGCTTGGCAGCCGGCCGCTGGCGCAGGCCGTGAAGCTGATCGGCGACGGCCTTTACTACAGCGCAACCTTCTTCTCGCCGGATGCGCAGCAATACCAATTGGCCGACGGCGAGATGGACGCCTTGCTGGAACAGGTCGACACGCTGGTGGGCCGGGGCTGATCCGCGGCCGCCGGACATAGGGTGTTCGGTGGGGACGATAAATCGTTTACGCACCGGAGAGGAACCACATGTCTACTCCCACTGGCCACGGGGAGCATCCCGAGCCCGCGGCTTCCCAGCCGCAGTCCACGCAGGGCGCCTACCCCGCCTACCCCGCCCACCCGCAACAGGACGCCTACCCCGCCTACCCGCAACAGGGCGCCGGCCAGGCATACCAGCAACCAAACGAGCCTTACGGGTACCCGGGACAGCCCGGTCCCGGGCAACCCGTTCCCGGCAGGACCATGGGGATCGTCGGCTTTATCCTGTCCCTGCTCGGACCGCTGACGGTGGCCGGGCTGATCGTCAGCATCATCGGCATGGTGCAGTCCAAGCGCGCGGGTGCCAAAAACGGCTTTGCGCTCGCCGGCATCATCATCGGCGCTGTGGGCACGGTGCTGTTGATGCTGTTCATCATCATCGCGCTGGCAGGCGTCGGTTACCTCATGGAAGCCTGTGGCGAGCTGGGACCGGGCACTCACGTCGTGGACGGCGTCACCTACACCTGCAGTTAACGCGCCACCTGGCGGGGCCGGGAGCCGGGATTGACGGGCTGAATTTCGCCGTGTCCGTACCTGGGTCAGGTCAGTACACTGGAACGCATGACCGAGCAGGAACCGGGACCTGCCGGGGCCCCGGCTCACCAGGAGCGTGCGGGTCTTACCGCGGGGGCGGCCGGTACTTCGGTGCCGATCGGGGACGGCGAAGCACCGAACCTGGTCGATCCAGCCGCAGTCGACACGACCGTGCGCAGCCCTGCACAGCGGTACCGCACGTTCATGGGGATCCTGGTGAATACGGCCCTGGCCAACATCACCACCAGCTACCTGTGGTTCGCGTTGACGTTCTGGGTGTACCTGGAGACGCGCAACGTGATCGCCACCGGAGTGATCGGCGGGGCATACATGCTGCTGATTGCGCTTTCCAGCATCAGCTTCGGCACGTTCGTGGATCGCTACCGCAAGCTGGCCGTGATGCGCTTCGCCGCCGTTTTCACCTTGGCGATGTTCCTTCTGTCCGGGGCCATGTTCCTGTTGATCCCCCAGGCCTGGCTGCTGGACCTCACCCGGCCGTGGTTCTGGGTCTTCTCCCTGATCATTCTGATCGGCGCGGTGGTGGAGAACATGCGCAACATTGCCCTCTCCACCACGGTGACCATCCTCGTCGACCCGGAGCGGCGGGCCAATGCCAACGGTCTGGTGGGCATGGTGCAGGGCCTGGCCTTCATCGTTACGTCGGTGCTATCGGGGCTGTCGGTAGGCCTGCTCGGCATGGGCGGGACAATCGCGGTCGCCTTGGTGCTCACGGCGCTCGCCTTCCTGCACCTGCTCACCCTGCGCATGCCGGAGGAGGTGCGCGCGGCCGCCACGGACGCACGCGGCAGCTTCGACCTGCGCGGTTCCATCGCCGCCGTGCTGGCCATCGCCGGACTGTTCGCGCTGATCCTGTTCTCCACCTTTAACAATTTCATCGGCGGGGTTTACATGGCGCTCATGGATCCCTACGGGCTGGAACTGTTCCCCGTGGAGCTGTGGGGCGCGTACCTCGCGCTCGGCTCCACCGGATTCATCGTGGGCGGCGCGGTGATCGGCAAGTTCGGGCTCGGGCGTAATCCGCTGCGCACCATGCTCATCGCGGTGATCGTGATGGGGGCCCTCGGCGCGGTGTTCACGCTGCGCGAGTGGGCCTGGCTGTACATTGCCGGGATCTGGCTCTACCTGGCGCTGGTGCCTTTCGTGGAGGCCGCCGAGCAGACGGTCATCCAGCAGGTGGTTCCGCTGCAGCGGCAGGGCAGGGTGTTCGGATTCGCCATGGCCTTCGAATCCGCGGCTGCGCCGATCACCGCGTTCCTGATCGCACCGATCGCGCAAGTCTGGATCATCCCGTACGCGCGCTCGGTCGACGGCGCCGCCACCCTCGCACCGCTCCTGGGCGAGGGCACGTCCCGCGGCATCGCCCTGGTGTTTCTGGTGGCCGGGATCGTCATGATCGTGGCCGCCCTGCTGGCCTTCCTGACCCCGGTCTATCGTCGGATCTCGGCCTCGTACGCGGAGGCGGCGAGTGAGGCGCCTGCCGAGGCGCCGGGGACGTGAGCCCGGCCGCGGACAGGCTCCGGCATCCAGTCTGGCGTCCCCGTGCGGGCTCTTCTGCCGTGCGGGCCCTACTGCGCGTCCGGGTGCAGGGCCGGCTGCAGTTCTGACAGCAAGTGCTGGACCCGGTGCTTGATGTCGTCACGGATCGCCCGCACGCCGGCAGCGTCCCGGCCTGCGGGGTCGTCCACATCCCAGTCTTCATAGCGCCGGCCGGGGACCACCGGGCATTCGTCGCCGGAACCCAACGTGACCACCATCTGCGCCTTGTTGACCGATTCGTGGGTGACCGCCGTGGGACGCACGGCGGACAGGTCGATGCCCTCTTCGGCCATGGCCTCGACGACGGCGGCGTCCAGCCGTCCCCTTGGCCGGGTTCCGGCCGACCGGGCCTCGATGCCGCCCTCGGCGAGCTGGGAGAGGTAGGCCGCGGCCATCTGTGAGCGGCCGGCATCCCGCACGCCCACGAACAGGACGGTCGGGCGGGTGGTGCCCGTTGTTGAGGCTGTCATGGCGGACCTCCGCGTCGATCGGCTCCCGGCCCGCTGCCGGTGCCGGCTGCTTCTCTTCACTGTGCCAGAACTTCGAGCCGACCCATAGGTTCGCCGGGCAAGAAAGCCGAGCGCCGGCAGCGGGAGCCAGCCGCCATCCCCCGGGCACTCCGCGCCCCGGGGATGGATCCAGGACATCTTCGGGATGCGGCCGGCCGGCAGGGAAACCGGGCCGCGCGGAAGCTACTGCGCCCCGTCGGCGTTGCCCGCCGCGGCGTTCTGCTCCGCGACTGCCTGCATCGCCTCCGGTGACATGTGCATGATCTCCCAGACGTGTCCGTCCGGGTCCGCAATGGCGGCCCCGTACATGCCCGGCATCTCTTCTTCCGCCGGCCGGTAGATGGTGCCGCCGCCCGACGTCGCGTTGGCCACGAACCGGTCCACCTCCTCGGGCGACTCGGCGCTGAGGGCCACCAGCACTTCCTTGGCATCCGAGCCCAGATGCGGAGTGCCGTTTCGGAGGAACTTGCCGAAATGCTCCTGGGTCAGCAGCATCACCACGATTGTGTCGGAAATGACCACCGACGAGGCATCCGGCGAGGAGAAGTCCGGATTCAGCGTATAACCCAGACCGGTGTAGAAGTCCGTGGCCTTCTTCAGGTCGCTGACGGGCAAGTTGATGAAAACCATGCGGTCCATTGGCTGTTCCTTCCAGGCGGGCCCGCGGCCGGCGCGGCGCAAGGGGAGTGCGGACGAGGTCCACTGTGGCACTCCGGCCGGTACGAGCCAACAACTACCGGCAGAGGTAGTTGTCGCCGCTGCCTGCGGCACCCGCCTGCAGGCCTCCCTTGTCCGCGGGAAACCACACACCTACGGTGGAAGTAGTAGCGGCGAGATACAAGGAGGCGCGAGATGGCGGAATTGCGGATTGAACAGTGGTGGCTGAAGCTGCCAACCGGCCACAAGCAGTGGTTCCGGGAAAACCTGAGGGCAGACGTCGTGGACGCGGATGCGGCGGCGGCGGTTTACGAGGCGGGCGGGCCGGACCTGAAGGAAGCAACGCTGCCGGAAGAAGATTGGGAGTTCATCGAGACCCAGTCGGAGTTCGTGGACTGATAACGACGACGGCGACCCGCGGCTCCCGGCGGATCGCCCACGCGGCGGGTAAGTTGGTGTGAAACGGCCCACGTGGCCGCCAGACGACGTGCTCGAAGGGGTGGCCCGATGGCCGGAATCATCATCGTAGGAGTAGACGGCAGCGATACCGCCATGAAGGCGGCGCGCACCGCGGCTAAACTCGCCGCGTCGATGGGCGCCGAGCTCCGGGTGGTTACCGCCCACGAATCCGATGCGACCGAAGTCGTGGAGATCGGCAACGACAAGTGGTTCATCCACGAGTCGGAGCGGGCCGAGAAGGTAGCCAGGGACGTCGCGGCAGAACTGGGCGCGGAGGGCCTGAGGACCAGCTACACGGCGGTGCTCGGCAAGCCCCAGGACGCGCTGGTGGCAGAGGCGGAACGCGTCAACGCCCGCCTGATCGTGGTCGGCAACGTGGGCATGCAGGGGCTGGGCCGGGTGCTCGGCAGCGTGGCCAGTTCCGTGACCCACAAGGCCGCCTGCGACGTCTACATCGCCAAGACCGCCGGTACCGCCGGCTGATTCTGAGGATCGTGAACGAACTGCAGGTGGCCGGCCGTGCCCAGGTGCCGCCGTTCCAAGTGATGAGCATCCTGGACCGGGTCGCGCAGATGCGCGCTGCCGGCCGGGACGTGGTGTCGTTGTGCGCGGGGGAACCTGCGGGCGGCGCCCCGCGGGCAGTGTCCGAGCGGGCCGCCGAGATCCACGCCTCCGGCCGGCCGCTGACCTACACCAGCGCGCTTGGCATCCAGGAGCTGAGGGCAGCGATCGCGGGCCACTACCGGCGCTGGTACGGGTTGGACGTGGCGGCGGAGGAAGTGGCCGTGACCACGGGGTCATCCGGGGCCTTCATGTTGGCGTTCCTGAGCGCGTTCAATGCGGGCGACCGGGTGGCGCTGGCGCGGCCGGGCTATCCGGCCTACCGGAACATTCTGCGAGCGCTCGGCTGCGAGGTGGTGGAGATCGACTGCGGTCCGGAAGCCCGCTACCAGCCGACGCCGGAACTGCTGGCCGCAGCGGCGGCGGCCCATGGGCCGCTGGCCGGCCT
>NZ_JBNHGF010000083.1:0-9407 GCF_059091005.1 Arthrobacter sp. Y3223164 | reverse complement strand
GAGGCCGGCCGCTGCCACCACCCGGGCGGCCGCCGCGGCGGCCAGCGGCCGCTTGAACCAGCAGCAACATACCGCGGTCTACGCGCTGATCGCGCAGGGGCAGGCTTTTGCGGCGATCCGCGAATACCGCACCGCCACCGGCGCGGGGCTCCGGGAGGCTACCTCCGCCGTCGCGCAGATGTCCGCGCACCCGCAGCCCTACACGGCACCCCGCCAGGATGCCGCCCCTACACTCCGCCCGGAGGACGAGGGGCCCCTGGAGGGGCACCCGGCGCGCCCGGAGGACAAGGAGGGGCGGGAGTCGTCCCCGGCTCACCCGGAGAACGAGGCACCGCGTCAGGCAGCCGCTGCGGACCTGCCGGAGGACGAGGAGCCACGAGCGACGGCCCCCGCATACCCCGCGGACAAGGTCGTGCCGCCGGCGGATACCGCTCCCGCACCGCTTCCCGAGCCGGCCGGATACCGGTACCGGGCCATCGTGTCCAAGGGCGACACCATCAGGGAGGTGGCCAGCACCCGCCTGAACGACGCCGTGTTCCAGCGCATCCGCACCGCTGCCCTGGGCGGCGATCGCGACGGCGCCGTCCGTCTGCTATTAGAGCACTCGGAGGCGACCGAGGCGGAGGCCCATGAATTCGTGGATTTGATCGAGCCGGACGAGGAGCCCTAGCTACAGGTCCGCACGCAACCCCGGCCGGCGCCGCAACGATCCTGGGCCCCTGGCGGTGCTGGCAGCGGGCAGGGCTTTCTGGAACACTTCAGCCATGGCCGAGAACAAGACTGCACCCACGGACGTACCCGTCGACGTGTTCCTTGCATCGGTAGAACACCCGGTGCGGCGCCGGGACGGCGAGACCGTGTTGCGCCTCATGCGGGAAGTGACCGGCGAGGAGCCGGTCATGTGGGGCCCCTCGATCATCGGCTTCGGCAGCTACCACTACAAATATGCCAGCGGCCGCGAGGGTGACGCCGCCGCCGTGGGCTTCTCGCCTCGGAAGGCCAATCTGGCCCTCTACGGCCTGACGTACGCGCCCGGCTCCGCGCCGCTGCTGGAGCGCCTGGGCAAGCACAAAACCGGCGCCGCGTGCCTGTACATCAACAAGCTCGGGGACATCGACCTCGACGTGCTGAGGGAACTGGTCCAGCTCGGCTACCGGCACATGACCACCACCGACCACGAGTCCCTGCAGGGCCAGCGTTAGGGCGGGCGGGTCAGAGCTTTACTGTCCCGCTGATCACGGTCTCTACCGTCCCGCCGACCCAGACCTCCCCGCCGTCGGAGTCGATGTAGACCCGGGCGTCCCGGCCTAGCGCCGTTCCCTGCCGAACGGTGTACGCAGCGGGTGCCGCTCCCTCGTCGATCAGCCACTGCGCCAGCGCGGCATTCAGGCTGCCGGTCGCCGGATCCTCCGCCGGCAGGTCTTCGAAGCCCATGAGCCCGCGGACTTCGAAGTCGACGGCGGAGCCGCCGGGATGGGCGCCGATCAGTCCGACGCCGAACGGTGACAGGGCGGCATAGTCGGGCACGACGTCGAGGACTGCCTGGGCGTCCCGCAACTGCAGGGCCTGCCACTCGGGGCCGTTGTCCGCCCACTGGTGGCGGATCACCTCGTCCCGTCCAATCCCCAGCGCGGCACAGATCTTCGCGACGTTCTCCTCGGGAAGCGGCCCGGTCCGCCGCCGGGGCGGCGCAGCGAAGGCCAGCCGTCCGCCGTCGTGCTTGACCTTGACCAGGCCGGCGCCGCATTCCTGCACAATTTCTCCGACGGCCTTCGGCTGCCCGCCGGCGGCGAGCCAGACGTAGGCCGTGCCCAGCGTCGGGTGGCCCGCGAAGGGCAGCTCGCCGCTGGGCGTGAAGATCCGGACCAGATAGTCGGCTGCAGCGTTTTCGGGCGGCAGGAGGAAGGTGGTCTCGGATAAGTTGGTCCAGTTGGCGAAGCGCTGCATCTGCTCTTCCCTGAGGTCGCCGGCACCCGAGACGACCGCCAGCGGATTGCCCGTGCACGGTCCGGTGGCGAAAACGTCTACCTGGCTGAACTGATGTGTGCTCACGTCCTCCAGCGTACCGGGCGTTAAACGCCGCAGGCCGGGTCCTGGACGGACCCGGCCTGCAGCGACAGCGAGGCTGTTAGCCTGCAACGACCTTCAGGTCGATGACGGCGGAGACCTCTTCGTGCAGACGCACGGTGGCCTGGTAGTCGCCCACCGACTTGATGTGCTCGGTCAGTTCGACCTTGCGCTTGTCGATGGCGCCGAGGCCGGCGGCCTCGACAGCGGAAGCAACGTCGGCCTGCTTGACGGTGCCGAACAGGCGTCCCGACTCGCCGGCCTTGACGGTCAGCGTGACCGGCTTGGCGGACAGCTGGGCAGCCAGCTGCTGCGCGTCTTCAAGGGATGCGATCTCGCGAGCGGCACGTGCAGCCTTGATGGACTCCACCTGCTTCTCGCCGCCCTTGGTCCAGGTCAGGGCGAAGCCGCGGGGCAGAAGGTAGTTACGGGCGTAACCGTTCTTTACCTCGACGACATCGCCAGCAGTGCCGAGACC
Organism: Arthrobacter sp. Y3223164; assembly: GCF_059091005.1. NCBI lineage: Bacteria > Bacillati > Actinomycetota > Actinomycetes > Micrococcales > Micrococcaceae > Arthrobacter > Arthrobacter sp. Y3223164. The sequence goes on along the minus strand of NZ_JBNHGF010000083.1, from coordinate 6,862 downwards.
GGTCACTTCGTGGGTCAGAATGAGCTTTGCCATGTCAGTACTCTCTCCTCTTCGCTTCGCTTAGCCGCGGCCAGCGCCGGAGTAGGGCAGCAGGGCAACTTCGCGGGCATTCTTGATTGCCAGTGCGATCTTGCGCTGCTCCTGTACGGTGACGCCAGTCACGCGGCGGGCGCGGATCTTTCCGCGGTCAGAGATGAACTTGCGCAGCAAAGCTACGTCCTTGTAGTCGATGACGGTGACGTCAGCGGCCTTCAAGGGATTGGACTTTGGTTTGGGCTTACGAATTTCAGCCTTAGCCATCGTGGAGCTCCTTTATCTTGTGGAGCCCGTGGATCTTTTCCACGGGATGGGGTTTGTTTTAGAAGGGCGGTTCGTTGGAGTCCGGACCGTTGCCCCAGCCGCCGGAGGTGCCGCCGGCTGGTGCTCCCCAGGGGTCGTCCTGGGGTGCGGGCTGCTGGCCGGACTGCTGTCCGCCCCAACCGCCCTGGTTCTGGCCGCCGCCGAAACCACCGCCGCCAAAGCCGCCGCCGAAGCCGCCCTGGCCACCGCCGGAGCGCTGGGTACGGGTGACCTTGGCAGAGGCGTAACGCAGCGAGGGGCCGATTTCGTCGACCTCAAGCTCCATGACGGTACGCTTTTCGCCCTCTTTGGTTTCATACGAACGGGACTTCAGCCGGCCCTGAACGATCACGCGCATGCCCTTGGTCAGGGTTTCGGCGACGTTCTCGGCAGCTTCGCGCCACACCGACGCCCGGAGGAACAGGGTTTCCCCGTCCTTCCATTCGTTGGACTGGCGGTCGAAGGTCCGCGGCGTGGATGCAACGGTGAAGTTCGCTACCGCGGACCCGGACGGGGTAAACCGCAGCTCGGGATCGTTGGTGAGATTACCGACGAGCGTGATAACGGTTTCGCCTGCCATGTTGCCTCCTGATGTCCTGGTCCCGGTTGCCGGCGGCGCGCGGGAATGTCTTCGTCAATGCCGCTCCCGGAAAGGGGGCGGCGATCACAGCTGATTACTCAGCGGAGATCTTCTGCTCCTCCGGGCGGATGATCTTGGTGCGCAGGATGGTCTCGTTCAGACCAAGCTGGCGGTCAAGCTCAGCAGCAGTGGCGGGAGTGGCGGTGAAATTGACCACCGCGTAGATGCCTTCGGACTTCTTCTTGATGTCGTAGGCGAGCCGGCGGCGTCCCCAGATGTCCACCTTGTCGATGGTTCCACCATCGTTGCGGACAACGTTGAGGAACTTGTCGAGCGAGGACTCTACGGTACGCTCTTCGACCTCGGGGTCGATGATTACCATCAGTTCATAAGCACGCATTGTGAACCCACCTCCTTCGGGCTAAGCGGTCACGGTCTTTCCGTAACAGGAGGTTCTGTTGCGTTGCCTGCCCGCCACCGCGCGGCGACTTCCGTGTGTTTTGGCTATTGTCACAGGAAATACCGGCCGGCGCCGACAGCACAGACTTACCAATGGTACCGGACGGCGGTCCGGGCTCGTGAATCCGCCGGCCGGACCTGTCCTCCACAGGGCGGCAGGCCGGGAGCGCCGTCCCCCACAGGCCGGGAGCCAGCACCTTGCGGCACAAGGGTCCCGAGCGCCCCGCCCCGGGGATCGGCGGTGTCAGTAGTCCAGCCCCAGGCTGGGCACCACCAGCCCGGTCTCGTACGCGTACACCACGGCCTGCACCCGGTCGCGCAGGTGCAGCTTGGCGAGGATTCGCCGGACGTGCGTCTTGACGGTCGCCTCCGAGAGGAAGAACCGGTGGGCGATCTCGGCGTTGGAAAGACCCTCGGCGATGGTCCGCAGCACTTCCAGTTCGCGCGGGGTCAGGTCATCCAGCAACGGGTCGCGCTGCGGCGGCGCGGCCGGGCTGCCGCCCGGGGTCAGGCCGCGCACATAGGTCTCCAACAGGCGCGCCGTCACCCGGGGCGCCACCACGGCGTCGCCGGTGGCTACCAGGCGCACCGCCTGGACCAGTTCCGCGGGTGCCACGTCCTTGAGCAGGAAGGCGCTGGCCCCGGCCTGCAGCCCGGCAAAGGCATACTCGTCCAGATCGAAGGTGGTCAGGATGATCACCCGCGCGCACAGCCCGGCGGCCACGATCTGCCGGGTGGCCTCGATGCCGTCCATGACCGGCATCCGGACGTCCATCAGCACCACGTCCGGCGCGAGGTCATGCGCCAGCCGCAGGGCCTCGGCGCCGTCGGACGCCTCCCCCACCACCGCGACGTCGTCTTCGCCCTCCAGGATGAGCTTGAACCCCATCCGCAGCAGCGGCTGGTCGTCCACCAGCAGCACTTTTACCGGCCCGGCCTCGCTGCCGTCCGCGCTCTCAGACACTCGTGTTTTCCTCTCCGGGCCAGTACAGGGTTGCCTCCACCATCCAACCACCGCCGGACCGCGGACCGGCGGCAACGCGGCCGCCGTAGATGGCGGTCCGCTCCCGCATGCCGTGCAGGCCCTGCCCCGCGCCGAGTGAATCGGCCGGCCCGTCCGGCCGGCCGTCGTCGGCCACCGTGATGTGCACGGCGTCGCCGTCGCGGATCAGGGCAACGTCCACCCTGGACGCGTCCTTGGCGTAGCGCAGCACGTTGGTCAACGACTCCTGCACAATGCGGAACACGGTGAGCCGGAAATTCTGGTCCTCGGGCAACGCCGGTCCTGCCATGACCGTGCGGAGCGGCAAGCCCGCGGCCCGGAAGCCGTCCAGCAGCCCGGTCAACTGATCCCCGGACGGCACCGGCGCCAGCGGGGCCGCGTCGGTTCCGTTTTCGCTGCGCAACACCCCCAGCACCCTGCGCATGTCGGCCAGCGCCGACCGGCCGGTCGCCGACAGCCGGTCCAAAACCTGGCCGGCGCGTTCCGGATCCTTGCGCGCGACGACGGCGGCGCCATCCGAGAGCGCGATCATCACCGAGAGCGAGTGTGCCACGACGTCGTGCATCTCCCGGGCGATCCGGGTGCGTTCGGTCGCCGACGCCAGGCGGGCGTTGTCAGTGGCCCAACGCTGGAGTTCGGCGTCGTGGAGCCGGTCCCGGCGCACCGTGACCCCGATGCCCGCGGCGATGACGTTGGCCAGGACCAGCACCAGGCCGGTGACCAGTCCGACGTAGCTCGGGACCTGTCCGAGGGCAATCTGCTTGACGATCTCCGGCGGCATCCGGACGCCCATCCCCACCAGCATGGGCACGGCGGCGAGGACCGCTGCGATGATGGCCTGGACCGCCGGCCGGGCGGTGGCGACCGTGTAGACGGCGAACCACATGGCAAAGGAGCCGCTGCCGGTACTGGTCAGCACCACGATCAGAAAGTCCACCAGGGCGATGGCGGCCAGCACCAGCAGCGGCGACCGGCGCCGCCAGATCAGCGCGGCGCCGCCGGCCAGCAGCAAAAGCAACGGCGGCCATTCGCCGGCGACCGCCGTGATCAGGGCATTAGGCAGGCCGAACAGCACGTGGATGCCGACCAGCACCCAGTCCATCACCACGGGGTGGGTGTGGAAGTAGCGCCGGATCGGTCCCCGGCGCCTGGACGATATTTCGGTGAAGGAGACGGCGGCCGTTCGTTCCGCCGCCTCCTTCACCGAGGCTTCTTGATTCACGCGTTAAGCCCGGCTGCGCCTAGACGTCCCGTGTCTTGGTGGTCACGGCCGCCCCGGCCAGCAGTACTGCCGCCCAGGCCGCCATCACCAGCCCGCCCTGCCACTGGGTCAGGTCGCCCTCGGCCGTTTCGAGCATGAGCATTTGGCGTCCCGCGTTGGAGGGCAGGTAGGGCATCACGCCGTCCTGGACCCAGTCGAAGGGGATGATCTGGGCGACGATGGGCAGCACCAGCAGCAGCACGACCAGCGTGACGATGCCGCCGGCGCTGTTGCGCAGCAAGGATCCGAGCGCCAGCGCCATCAACGCCACCACCGCCAGGTAGAGGCCGGACAGCAACATGGACTGGACGAGGTTTTCCACGTCGAGCCCGAATTCTTTGCCGTAATTGGCCAGGATCGGCTGCAGCAGGAAATAGGTGGCAAAGCTGGACGCGATTCCGACGACGGCTGCGACGACGGCGACGACCAGCGCCTTGGCGAACAGCGGCGACAGCCGGGACGGCACGGCCGTCATGGTGGAGCGGATCATGCCGGTGGAGTATTCGGAGGCGATCAGCAGCACGCCCAGTGACCCGATGATCAGCTGGCCGAAGTCGATCCCGCCGCTGGTCATGAGGTACAGGATGGACTCATCCATGCCGGCGGCCGCCGGATCCTGGCCGGCTGCCTCCATCTGCTCCATCCCGGTGGCGACGCCCCAGCCGCCGAGCAGCCCGATGCCGACCATCACCACGACGGTGGTCGCCAGCAGGACCCAGGTGGAACGCAGCGTGGTGAACTTGATCCACTCGCTCGTCAAGGTCCGGGGGAAGCTCACGCCGGGGCCGGTGACGCGGCCCGCCTGCGGGGTCAGGGTTGCAGCGCTCATGGTCACTTTCCTTCCTGGCCGACGCCGGCGGCGACGGCAGCGTGCCGTCCCGACCCTGCACTGCCGGCGTTGTCGTGTACATCGGCCACCGGGCCGGAATGGTATTCAACTTCGTCCTTGGTCAGGTCCATGTAGGCCTCCTCCAAGGACGCCTGCAGCGGGGTCAACTCATAGACGAGCACCTGCTGGGCGAGGGCCGTCTCGGCGATGTCCCGCGCCGGGACGCCGCTGACCTCCAGCAGTTCCGGTTCGTGGGCTTCGACGGTGACCCCTTCCCCGGCCAGCGCGCGGGTGAGGACGTCGGGCCGGTCGGTGCGTACGCGCACCCGCTGCGCCCGGTTGTTGAGGATGTCCTGGATGGGCGCATCGGCGATGATCCGGCCGCGGCCGATGACGATCAGGTGGTCTGCGGTGACCGACATTTCGCTCATCAGGTGCGAGGAGAGGAACACGGTCCGACCCTCTGCCGCCAGTGCCTTGACCAGGTTGCGCACCCAGAGGACGCCTTCGGGGTCCAGCCCGTTAACCGGCTCGTCCAGGATGACGGTCTGCGGATCACCGAGCAGGGCGGCCGCGATGCCCAGCCGCTGCCCCATGCCCAGCGAGAATCCGCCGACGCGCTTTTTGGCGACGGCGCCCAGGCCGGTCAGCTCGATCACGTCGTGCACCCGCTTGGTGGGGATGCTGTGGGTCGCGGCCATGGCCCGGAGGTGGTTGTACGCGGTCCGGGAGGTGTGCACCGCCTTGGCGTCGAGCAGGGCGCCGACTTCGCGCAGCGGGGCCCGGTGCTTGGCGTAGTGCTTGCCGTTGACCAGGACGTCACCGGCGGTGGGACGGTCCAGTCCCATGATCATGCGCATGGTGGTGGACTTGCCGGCGCCGTTCGGCCCCAGGAAGCCGGTCACCCGACCCGGCTGCACGGTGAAGGAGACGCCCTGCACCGCCGGTTTGTTTCCGTAGACCTTGACCAGGCCCTGTGCCTCGATCATCTGAACCGTCCTTCGTAAATGGAATAGCGCCCGGATTCCCGGGACCAATGAATACGTTACGGAGTGCCGGCCGGCCGCACACCGCACTGCGGGATGATCTTCGCGTCGGGCCGGATCGTCCTTACGGATGACGCTACGTGCCGCGGGCAGGCGGGCGTTACCGGGGGAAGCCCTGAGCGGCCCCTGACCGTTCCCGGAACGCTGCTGTGTACCGGAAGAGGTGCCAGCACTAAGCCCAGAGGTCGCTGGGCCGCTCGAACTGACGGGCCATCGCGGACCGTACGCTGCGCAGGTGGCTGCGCATTGCGTCGGCCGCACCCGCGGCGTCGCCGGCGGCCACGGCCGTGAAGATGGCCTCGTGTTCCACGAGTTCCTGCTCGGCCGCCAGGTGGGCGTGCAGGCCGGGCAGCACGCGGTAGGCGCGGGAGGTCTCGTCGAGGCAACGGGCCAGGAACTCGTCAAGCCGGCGGTTCCGGCCGCCACGCGCCAAGGCCCGGTGGAACGAGTAGGCGTGCTCCATGCTCACGAGCGGTTCAGCAGCGGCCTTCTCGCGCTGATTGTCCAAAAGGTCCCGCAGCGTGGCCAGCAGGGCGTGGTCCGCATAGTCGGCGGCACTCGCGCAGGCATGCGGCTCCAGGAGCATGCGGAGGTCGAGGACCTCGGCGACATCATGCGAGCTCATGGTCATCACCAGGTAGCCCTTTTTGGGGAGCACTGTCAGGAGTCCCTCCGTGGTGAGCAGGCGCAGCGCCTCCCGCACAGGGGTTTTCGAGACGCCGAACTCCTCGGCGAGCCGTGGCTCGACCACGAGGGATCCGGGGGCCAGGTTCCCCGCGAGGATTTGCCGGCGCAAGGCGCCGGCGACCCGATCGGTCATCGACTCGGCCACGGAACCCCCTCACGAAACATTCTTGTGAAGCATATCACGGCGTGCTAGAAATATCTTTCAGATATACCATCGCTTCGCGTCCGCCCTTAGGAGGAACCATGACTAGCAACACCGCCGTTGCCAGCAGTCCCGCAAGGCTTACCCCGGGCGCTCGTCGCGCGCTCTTCGCCGCGACCCTCGGCACGCTCATCGAGTGGTATGACTACGCACTGTACGGCGCGGCGGCCGGCCTCGTCATCGGGCCGCTCTTCTTCGCGGAGACCGGGTCCGGGGCGTCGCTGGCGGCGTTTGCGACCTTTGCCGTGGGCTTCGTGGCCCGGCCTTTGGGCGGGGTGTTGATCGGGCATCTGGGCGACCGGCACGGCCGCCGACCGGCGATGCTCCTGACGATCCTGCTCATGGGTGCCGCGACCGTGGGCATCGGCCTGCTGCCGACCGCGGCCGCCATCGGGGCTGCTGCACCCCTCCTTCTCGTCGTGTTCCGGCTCCTGCAGGGCCTCGGCGCGGGCGCCG
>NZ_JBNHGF010000082.1:0-9442 GCF_059091005.1 Arthrobacter sp. Y3223164 | reverse complement strand
CTGACCGCGGCCGAGTGCCGGCGCAGGCCTCCCGCCGAGTGCCGGCGGCTTGACCGCCCGGCTACTTCGGCAGCATCCAGACGTACATCTGGGCGGCGAGGTCCCGGGACTCCTCCCGGTGCTGGTCCTGGTAGCTCAGCCGCTTCAGCTGGACCGGCCGCTGGCTGCGGCGGTTGGCCAGATCCGTCAGGGCCGCGCCGGCGGCATGCAGCAGCACGGTCAAACGGCTCCTGCTACGGAACTGCTCGGGGTACACGGGGGCGTGTGTCGGCGCTTCGCCAAGGCGGGCCTCCGGGGCAAGAATGATGCTCATGGCTGGATTCAGCTTTCACAAGGATGTAGGGCTGCTGTGCGTGAGGTGCTTCGTCGGAACAACCGACGAGGTACGGTTCCGGCGGGAACTTCGATGTCTTGACGCTATCGGCGATCGCGGTCATCTTTGGTCCTCGATCCCGAGCCGGACACCGATTTTTTGGGCCCGCGGTCTCCGGTGCCGAGATCAACGCCCGGGCGCACCGTCCCTATTCCCAGGATTTGGACAGCGCGAGAGGCCGCTCACAATCCATCGTTTCATCAAGACGGCGGGCCGGACACCGGGCCGCACCTCCCCCGGAAAAGATAACGAATTCATATACTGTTCAGACGATCGCGAGCGTGACTAAGGATTTACCCATGACGGAACAGCAGGCCGAGACATACATCCACCATGTCAAGGCCGAGGCCGTAGCCGCCGGCGCCCGGTTCCTGACCCGCTCCGGCGAGCACTCGGCGCCGGTGGCAAGCACCGCCGTTATACCCGACGATTTCGGCACGCCGGCGCTGGTGGTGGCCACGCTGGAAGACGGCAGCAAGGTGCGCATTGCCCATGGCTCGCGCATCCGCGTGGCTTCCTCCCGCCGGCCCGCGCCGCTGCCCGGCGCGCTGGCGCTGGCTGAACTGGAACTGATCCCGGCTGAGGAAGGCACTCCCGAGGCGGTGGTGGTCGAGGTGGCGCGGGCACACGCACGCAATGCCCGGGTGCAGCGGCTGGCCGCACGCCTGAGCCGGGGCCTCAACACCAAGGCCGGCAGCCACCTGCAGGACGTGCGGGACCTGGCCCATATCCTGTTCGTGGAGCTGGACGATCGCGAACGCGCACTCACGGTCTGCCGGCTGATCATCGACCAGCCGTTCGACGGGAACTTCGGCCGGTGGAAATGGATTCAGTCGGCGATGGCCATGGCCGCCTACATGCTGCGCGAGTCCGGCGACGAGGAGGACCAGCAGGAAGCCCGGAGGCTGGCCGAGGCGCTGCGCACCCCCGACGACGCCGACGAGGACCCGTTCCGCGCGAAGGTCAACGCGGAGGTCCGCCAGCGCCAGCTGAACGAGCCGAACCTCTACGACAAGGAAATCCACCGCGCCATGGCCGCCGCCGACCGCGACGTGGAGCGTGAGTGGCGCGAACTGCGCTTGAGCTCATTGTTGTACCTGCGCACGCACGGCGGATCGGAGGCCCTGGAGCCGGTCGAGTTGGACCGCCGGATCAGCAACGAGCTGGTGGCGATCCGCGCACTGGACGCCCAGCAGCGGAACTCCTAGGCCCGTTCCGCCCGACTCTGGCCACCCCTGCGGCCCCGCGGGTAGAGTCGGCCGCATGACGGATAGCGGCGTTGCACCGGCGACCGGTCCCCTGAGCGTCCACATTAATGCGGACGCCCGCCAAGTCTGGGTCATGCTGCGCGAGCCCAGGTCGATTGCACAGTGGCACGGCTGGGACATGAAGGGCCTGGACGAGGAGATCCGCGAGATCTACTTCACCGGTGCCACCGAATCCGAAGACCACAAACAACTCACGCTGAGCGACGGCGATGCCTTTATCCTGAAGCCGGTGGGCGACGGCGTCCAACTGAGCCTTGAGCGCGGCCTGGAGTCCGGCGAGAAGTCCGACGAATGGTGGGAGGACGTCACCGAAGGCTGGCTGACCTTCCTGCAGCAGCTGCGGTTCGCCCTGGAGCGGCATCCCAACGACCCACGCCAGACCACGTACCTCGGCGCGGACTCGCTGCCGCACGGCGGGCTGCTCGCCAGCCTGGGACTCGACAACCTGCCGGAGCCTGACGAGCCGTACTCCGCCACGCTGTCCACCGGTGAGGCTCTCTCCGGCAAGGTGTGGTTCCGGTCGGAGCGCCAGCTCGGGCTGACGGTGGATTCATATGCCGACCATGGCGGCGGCCTCCTGATTGTTGCGACGACGCCGCCGCATCCGGAGGGCCGGCCGGAGGGCGGCTGCCAGGTGCTGATCAGCTGTTACGGCCTCGGTGCCCGCCGGCTCGCCGAAATCCGGAAAGCCTGGGACGGCTGGCGCAGCAGCGCGCTGCCCGAAGCCGACCCGCTGGTGCTCGGCAGCACCGCGGGGCCGGTCGCCGAATAGACCACACCGCACCCCGCCGGACGGCCGGCGGGCGAACCCCGCTCATCCCTCGCCGCGGTGCTTGCGTTGGAAGCGCCGCCGGTTCTTCATGCGCACGGTGCGCTGGTGCATCAGGTACACCAGGCTGAGCCCTACCAGCGCACCGATAGCGGTCTGCAAAGCCCGGTCCACCATCAGCTCCTGAGGATCCGTGGGGGCAGCGAGCTCGGTCATGATCAGGGCCAGCGGCGTGATGAAGATCAGCGCGAGGGCATAGTGGCGCAGCACGAACATCTCGGCCGCGAACTGCAGCGCCACCACCATCAGCACCAGCACCCACGGCGCCGGGTGCGGGGCCAGCAGCACCCCGGCCACCGCCACGCCCGCAAAGGTGCCCAGGATGCGGTGCACGCCCTTGTTCACCCGCTGGACCAGGCTGGGACCGGCGATCGGGGCCACCGCGGCCACCATCGCCCAGTAGTTGTGCCCCAGACCCACCATGGTGGCGAGCGTCCCGGCCGCGAGCGCCGCGACGGCATTCGCGCCGGCCTCCACCGCGAATTCCCGCCAGTGTGCAGCGGTCAGTTCCTGTTTCGGCGGCGCGGCCATGGACGTCCGCCAGGACGGCACCAACCGGCTGCTGATCCCGATCAGCATGGCCAGCACCACGCTCACCAGTCCGGTCAGCATCGCCTGCCACAACGGCGCCGCCGGCGGAATCGAGCCGATGGCGGCATAACCGAAGGTGAAGAAGATGACCCCGGCCGGCCGCAACCGGAGGTAGTTGACTGCCAGGGAGCACGACCCGGCTACCACGGTGGTGCCGAACACGATCCCCCAGGGTCCGGCGTCGGACTGGGCAGTGAGCGCGCCAAGGAACATGACCATCAGGATCAGGACGCCAAACCAGCCTTGGTGCCGCAGCCTGGAGCCGTGTGCTTCGCCGCGGCCGTAGATCCCCGTGAAGGCGCCGAAGGCGGCGAATACCATCAGGTCAAACCGGCCAAACGCCAGCAGGGCAAGCAAGGGCAGGCCCACGCTGAGACCGCAACGCGTGGCAACAATATGGTCTTGGCGCGCCGGACCAACCCGGAAGAACTCGCGCACGTGCTGCTTCAGCATTTTGCCGCCCTTCGGTTGCCTACTGTAGCTACCTTGCTCCCGTCTTTCATTGGGCGCAGCCACGCACGCACCGCCCACGCACCCAGTGCCCCGGAGTCCGGCCGCCGCCCCGGTAAGGCAAAATGGTGGGGTGCCCCAGTCTGATTTTTCCTTTCGCGTCGGCAGCCGCCTGTCCGACACCGCCAGCCCCGCCCCCGCCCAGGTAGAAGACAACGGGGGCGCGTTCCAGGGCCGGACCGGAACCATCACCACGCCGCACGGAGAGATACAGACCCCCGCCTTCATCGCCGTCGGCACCAAGGCCACGGTCAAGGCCGTCCTCCCCGAGTCGATGAAGGAGCTCGGCGCGCAGGCCCTGCTGGCCAACGCGTACCACCTGTACCTGCAGCCCGGGGCGGCGGTGCTCGATGCGGCCGGCGGGCTGGGCAGGTTCATGAATTGGGACGGGCCCACCTTCACCGATTCCGGCGGCTTCCAGGTGATGAGTTTGGGCTCCGGCTTTAAGAAGGTCATCAGCATGGACGCGGCCGCGGCCGGCAGCGGCTCCGACGACCGGGTGGCACCCGGCAAGGAACGCCTGGCCCATGTGGACGACGACGGCGTCTGGTTCAAGTCCCATCTCAACGGCGACAGGCACCGCTTCACGCCGGAGATCTCCATGCAGGTGCAGCACCAGCTCGGGGCGGACATCATGTTCGCCTTCGACGAACTGACCACGCTGATGAACTCGCGCGGCTACCAGGAGGAGTCGCTGGAACGGACGCGGCGGTGGGCCGAGCGGTGCGTGACCGAGCACGAGCGGCTCACCGAGGAGCGCTCCCACCGGCCGTATCAGGCACTCTTCGGCGTTATTCAGGGCGCCCAGTACGAAGACCTGCGCCGCAAGGCCTGCCGCGACCTCGGAGCGATGAACTTCGACGGCTTCGGCATCGGCGGCGCGCTGGAGAAGGAGAACCTGGGCACCATCGTGCGCTGGTGCACCGAGGAGCTGCCCGAGGACAAGCCCCGCCACCTGCTGGGCATTTCGGAACCCGACGACATCTTCACGGCGATCGAGAACGGCGCCGACACCTTCGACTGTGTCTCCCCCACCCGGGTGGCGCGCAACTCCGCGTTCTACACGCCTGACGGCCGCAAGAACCTGTCCAACCGCCGGTTCAAAATGGACTTCGCCCCCTTGGTGGACGGCTGCGACTGCTACACCTGCGCAAACTACACGCGCGCCTATATCCACCACCTGTACAAGGCAAACGAGATGGTCAGCCACACGCTGATCTCCATCCACAATGAGCGCTTCACCGTAAAACTGGTCGACGACGCGCGGCTGGCCATCGACGACGGTTCCTTCTTTGACTTCAAGGCCGAGGTGCTCGGCCGCTACTACGCCTGATCTACCGGCGCGGCCCGGAACAGGGTTTCGGCAGGCCGGAGGCGGGTCAAGGTCCGGGCAGGCGGAAGGCCGCCGTCGTTTCCGTGAGAACGACGGCGGCCTTCCGTGTCTTGGTGCGGGCCGGGTATCAGGCGGCCAGCGCCACGTCGGAGAGCTCGGTGGCCGGAGCCAGAATGCTCAGCCAACAGTCGGACTGCCCGGGGTCGGCATGTGCGGGCAGCGCTCCGGCCTCCGCACATCCTTGCAGGTCTGCCAGGACTGCCCCGTCCACGGAGGCATTCTGCAGGTCAATGGTTATCTGAAGTCCTGACGCCAGCGAGTTTGCCCGCCTGGCCAGAGAGTAGACGGCCAAAACGTTCCGCTCGTCGACGCGCCCGCGTACCTCGATGTGCGCGGCCGAGCACTCCAGGTCGACCCGGACCGTGACCTTGAGTTTGCCACTCATCGGGCCGCTGCCTTCGGCGCAGCGGAACTTCGGGCCGTTGCCTTCGGCGCGGTGGAATTCCGGGCCACACCGGAGGACACCCGGCGCCGGCGACGACCCGCCCCGGCCTTGCTCTCCAAGGCCCACGACTTATGGAAGCGGCTGCGCTGTTCCTGCGGTACCAGCCGGAGGAACACAGGATGGTTAAAGACCTGCTGCCGGGCTTCCTGGCAGAACGGCAATACGCGCAGGCGGCGGCGGTGGGCTTCAACCAATGCCCGGCGCACCAATTCGTCGGCCAGGCCAAGCCCGCGGTGCAAACGGTCTTCGTCAATCTGGAGGAGCCACATCTCACCGTCTTGGATCTTGTACTGCAGCGACGCCGCTACTTCTCCGTCTACATAGGCGTCGAAGCGTGATGCGTCGTAGTTGTTGCGTATGACCTGCATGCCTCTCCTCACTTAGCGTCTCCAACCGGAGGGCGCGGGCGTGACCCGACCGGACCCCTGGCTGGGAACCTCGGTCCGGCGGTGCCGGACCAAACGGTAATCATGCTTACGATGTAAGCAAAGCATGCTTATTATCAATCTGCAAAACGGCGCAGCTAAATTCCCTTACTACGGACGCAATAACGTACGACGGCGGAAGCGCCGCCGCGGCACGGCGTGGATCGTATCCGCGATCAGGAAAGCTGGCTGTCCAGGCGCTCGAGCAGCCAGTCCAGCGAGGCCTCGAATTCCTGCTTGGCGCGGTCCTGGGACAGCAGGCCCTGCAGTTTCTGCAGCAGCGGATAGTCGGTCAGGTCAGTTTGGCCGGGCGGCGGTGGCGTGCCCTCCTCGACCGGCCCTATATCGGCACCGAGCGCAGCCACCTCCAGTAGCAAGTGGCCGATAAGGAAACTGCTGAAGGCCCGGTAGGCCTCCACGGCCTGTTCGTTGCTGAAACCCGCGCCGGTCATGGCCTTGAGAAACGACTCCACCCACTTCAGGCTGCGCAAGGGCGGCTGTACCCAGGGAGCCTCAGTGGGGCGTGTGGCAATCAGCGGGAAAACCTCCGGATGCTTAACGGCAAGCCGCCGCAGCCCATGAGCCAACCGCAGCAGGTAGTCCTGCCACCCGTGGCGGGGTTCCACATACACTTCCGGGTCGCTGTACAGCTCATCTACCACTATCTCCACGATGCCATCGAGCAGATGCTCCCGCGACGGCACGTAGCGATAGAGCGACATGGCCTCAACATCCAACTCCGCCCCGAGGCGCCGCATGCTCAATTGACGGACCCCGTGCTGTTCGATGAAGGCTGCCCCAGCCTCCAGGATCCGCTGTCGATCGAGGCGCTGCCTGTCGTGGCCGCCGTGGGCCGCATCAGCCGCCGAAGATGTTTCGGGTTCGACCATTGACCGCTCCCTCCTGCATTCGCGCCCCAGCCTACGCGCCGGGCTTCGCCCTGTCCTCCCGCCCGTCGGCCGGAGCCCCCTCGGCAGCCGGTTAATCCGGTACCAAAAGTACGTGATTTTCCGCGGTAACCCGCGGTTTTGCCGCCGTTGGCGAAAGTATGAAAAGTTTTGGGCAGAAGACGCCACAAAATCGGCGGCGGGGCTCGATTTCCCCAGGGCTTACATTGTAAGCTGGGGCTTCCGGGCCCCGGACTCCGCACCACCGATGCCGACATGCCCTTCGGGCGGGATTCATCCCTCGGCGAGATAGGAAGTAGAGCAATGGATGAGCACTTGAAGCAGGTCTGGACCGCCTCCGCGGCTGTAGAAACGCTGCAGGGCGAAATGGACCAGGCGGAGACGATCCTGGACTCTGCAATTGACGAAGCGCTCAAGGCCGGGGCCGCCCCGGAGGAGATCAGCGGGGCAGCGAACCTGTCGCCGACGGAGCTCAGTGAACGCGTCCCGGCGCTCGCCGCCGAGGATCAGCCGGCGGACGAAGAAGGCGCCGCGCTGTAGGACGGTTCGCGCTTCTTCACCCGCCCGATGACGGCGGTCGTGACAGGAACGAAGAGGAATTCCACCGCGGTCTTGTAGACGAAGCCGACGACCACGTAGTTAATGAACGTGGGGACATCGCCGATGCCGATCACCGAGGCCGCGATGGAACAGAAAATGAGCGTGTCCGCGAACTCGCCCACACCTGTCGAACCCATCAGTCGCGCCCACAACCGGCGTTCGCCCCAGCGCTCCTTCATGCGCACCAGCACCCAGGAATTCAGCGTCTGCCCCACGAGGAAGCCCAGGAGGCTGGCCAGCACGATCAGAGGCACCGGGCCGAGCGCACCCTCAAGTGCCTCTTGTTTCATCTGCCCGAACTCGTCGTCAAAGCCCGGCAGCGCGATGATCACCCAGTAGCACAGCGAGGCGAAGACCGACAGCGCGAAGGTGGTGAGGATGGCTTTCCGCGCCACCTTGAAGCCGTAGACCTCGCTGATCACGTCGCCCAGAATGTACGCCAGCGGGAACAGGAAAAATCCGCCGTCGGTGATGATCGGGCCCAGGGCCACGCCCTTGGAGGCGCCGATGTTGGACAGGATCAGGACCACCGCCATTACGGCAAGCATGACGCCGAAGTAGGGGCTGCCGATCGAGGCAAAGCGGGCAGGCGTGCGGGATTTCAGTTCAGTCATCAGTGGTGTTCACCCTCGTAGTAGTGGTTCGCGCAACGTTTCGCACCTCACGGTGACCTGAAGAAACGTCCGCTGTATTAGCACTAGGGGTCCGTCTGCCACCCGGACCGCCTACCATTCTCCCATGCGCGCGGGGCTGCGCGCTCCGGCACCTGCGATGCCCGACTGCTTCACGGCGCCGCCGTCCTATTCTGGCTGTATGAGTGAGGAGCCCGAACCCGACGACTTCGAGGACGACAACCCGCGCCACCGGGTGACGTTCGGGTTCGGGGCCTTCGTGGTCGGATTCCTCGTGGCCGTCTCCGTATTCGCGCTGGGCGCCCTGCTGCTCACCCTGGCCGGCGGCCCGCTTAGCTGGCACCAATTCGCGTCGGCCGCGCTCCTGGCGCTGGTCGTCGGGTTGTACGCCGGCGGCATCGGGCTGGTCATCGGCGCACCCATCGCCTTCGTGCTGGGCATGTTGCTCCGGCCGGTGGCTAACCAATGGCTGCACGTGCTCGCGTTCTTCGCGGTCATGACGGCTGCTTCGTTCCTGATCCTGGTTTCGCTCTCCAGCGGCGACCCGCTCGGCACGCTGGAACTGGCAGCGCTGATCGGGCTGGCCGCGGCAATCGGCCGGTTCAGCGTATGGCGGATGGTGGACATCCGCTGAGCCGACGTGCGCTTGAGGGCGGCAGCCGGCTCAGCTGATGGCCACCGCACACTCGCCGGCGGTGGGGGCACTGCCGTCGTCGTCATTAGGAGGCTGAGGGTGTGTCAGTGGAAAATAGCCGCATGTCTGTTTCCATCACCGAAACCAACCGGCCCGCCATCACGCTGACCATCGCCGGCTCCGAAGCCACCGGTGGCGCGGGAGCCCAGGCCGACCTGAAGACCTTCCAGGCTTTGGGCACCTACGGCATCACCGCCCTGACCTGCATCGTGTCCTTCAATCCCCAGGACAACTGGAACCACCGCTTCGTCCCGGTGGACGCGGGCGTCATCGCGGATCAGCTGGAGGCGATCCAAACCTGCTATGAAGGTTCGCTGAAGACGGTCAAGCTGGGCATGCTGGGCTCGCCCGCGACCATCGACACGGTCGCGGCGGCGCTGCAGAACCAGGAATGGGACAACATCGTGCTGGACCCGGTACTGATCTGCAAGGGGCAGGAACCCGGTCACGCGCTGGACACGGACCAGGCGCTCAAGGCCCAGGTGTTGCCGCTGGCCACCTTCGTCACCCCGAACCACTTCGAGGCCGAATCCCTCTCCGGGATCACGATCAACGACGTCGAGGACCTGAAACGGGCCGCCAAGATCATCCATGAGGCCTCCGGCGCCGCGGTGCTGGCCAAGGGCGGCGTGCGCCTGGCCGGCCCGGACGCGGTGGACGTCTTTTACGACGGCGAAACCCTCGAAGTGCTCTCCGCGCCGAAGGTCGGCGAAGTGGCCGTCTCCGGTGCCGGCTGCTCGCTGGCCGCCGCGGTGACCGCCGAACTGGCCAAGG
>NZ_JBNHGF010000081.1:0-9503 GCF_059091005.1 Arthrobacter sp. Y3223164 | reverse complement strand
GCACCTCGAGCATCCCGGCGTGGGCCAGGGCCTTGACCGCCTCGCGCAGCGTGCCGCGGGAGACGCCCAGACTCGCCATCAGTTCCGGCTCCGGAGGGATCCGGGACCCCAGCTGCCACCGCCCCGCCGCGATGGACTCCCGCAGCCTGGACGTGACTTCCTCCGCCAGCGGCGGCCGCTGGAGCGGGCCGGACCTCACGCCTGAGCCTTCCGCACCAGGCCGCTGACCGCGTGAGCCAGCAGCAGTTGCAGGGCCGCGCCGGCCACCAGGAGCACCAGCGGTACGGTCCAGTCGGCGAGTGCATCGTGCAGCAGGCCGAGGCCGAACGGGCCCAGGGCGGCGAAGAGGTAGCCCACCGATTGGGCCAGCGTGGACAGTGCGGTGGTCTCGGACGCACTGGAACCGCTGCGGCTGATCACCAGCATCAGCAGCGGGAAAACCCCAAAACCCAGTCCGATCAAAACCGCGGGCAGCACGGCGAGCTCGGCGGGCAGCACGAGCAGGGCGAGGTAGCCCGCCAGCGACGCCGCGCAGGTGATCATGAAGGCCGGCCGCAGCAGGCCCGGGCGCGCCGCCATGGACAACAGCAGGACGACGGCGGGGATGGACACCAGCTGGACCAGCGCGAGCAGCTGCCCGGCGGCCGCGGCATCCACCCCGCGCGAGATCAGGATGTACGGCAGCCAGCCCATCACGGAATAGACGAGCAGCGCCTGGATGGTGAACAGGCCGGTGAGCAGCGCGCCCTTGCGCGTTAGCAGCAGCGGCCACGGCGACGAGTGGTCCCGGGTCCGCGTGCCCGAACCGCGCCTGCCGGCCACGGCCATGGGAAGGAACACCGCGAGCCCGACGACGGCCAGCAGCGCCCACGCGGCCAGCGCGAGCGACGGCGAGTCCAACTGCGCGGCCAGAGGGACGCTGATGGCCGCGGCCAGGGTGGCGCCGACGGACATGGAGATGGTGTAGGCCCCGGTCATCGTCGACGGCCGGTGCGCGAAGTACTTGCGGATGAACGCCGGCAGCGCCACGTTGCAGACCGCCAGTCCGGACATGGACACCACCGTGCCGGCCAGCAGCATCCCGACGGATTCGACTCCGCGCAGGCCCAAGCCCGCGATCAGCAGTGTCAGCGCGAGTGCGATGGCGCGTTCCAGCCCCATGCGGCTGCTCAGCCAGGCGGTCGCGGCTCCGGCCACGGCGAAACACAGCACGGGAACGGTGGGCAGCAGTGCGGCGACCAGCGGCCCGTACCCCAGCAGTTGCTGCAGGTCGTGGAAGAGCGCGGCCGCGCTGGCAATACCAGCCCGGAGGTTCAACCCGATGAGTATCACGGCGGCTACGGCCGCGGCGATGAACCAGCGGCGGTGCGCGGCGGCGGGCGCCGGGGCAGCCTCCTGCACGTTGAGCTCCGGCACCAGAGCCTCGGCGAACTCCCCCGGAGCCTCGTCGCTGCCCGGCGCATGGTCGCCGCCCGGCGCGTGGTCGCTGCTGCCGCCGCCGGGCTGTCGCTCCAAAATCATTCTCTAAACGTTAGACGTTTGATGTCTGAGGCACCAAAACCGACGCCGGCGCCTCGGGCGGCGTAAGGCTGCCCGGGGTGCCGGCATCGTCGGCGCAGAACCCGCCGCCTAGTTGGCGAAGACGTCCTGCAGCGTGCCCTGCGGGGCCCACAGTGCTATGGAGTCGCCGCCGTTGTTCAGCAGTGACGCGGTGCCATTGCTGTAGTAGGCCTCTGCGCTGTTGGTGCCGGGACCGGTGTAGACCCGCAGCTCCGCGCCGGGGGCAAGCACGTAGCCCGCGCCGACCGTCAGGATATTGTTCGCCGCGTCGCGGATGATGTAGCCGCTGGCGTCGATGCTGTGGTTCGCCGTATTGCGCAGCACCACGTGCTCGCCGGTCTCCGGCTGGACGTCGCTGCCGGCTGGGTCGTTCACCGCACCGGCGATTTCCAGGCCGGTGCCCGCGGGGAAGGGCTTCCGCCCGTCCAGGTATCGCATGGTCTGGATCGGGAAGTCACCCGTGACGGCATCGACGCCGAGGTCGATGGAGTGCTGGACGGCCTCGGGCGAGTTGGCGGTGTAGACGCCGACGACCAGTCCGGCGGCCTTGGCATCTGCAACATTCTGCGCCGTCAGGGTGCGGTAGTTGGTGCCGATCGAATCGGCAAAGGCCGCCCACGATTCCAGCGTGGCCGGACCCGGGACGGTGCTCGAGAGCTGCTGCAGCGCGATCTCGGGAGCCAGGCCGGCGAAGGTGCGGTTGGAGGCCTCGTCGAAGCCGAGGACCTGGACCTTGTCGGCGGCAACAAGCTTCGTCCAGGCGGCATCGGTGCGGAGCTCGTCGGCGACGAGCTGTTCGATGCCCGGGGAGTTCTTCGGCGACTTGATTTCGATGTACACGCCGGTCTTCACCGTGGCGATCTTCGCCGCGTCGTCCAGGTGCGGGATCCGCTCCCCTTGGTACTTGGCGCCGAAGTAGGATCCGGCGTCGAGCTGCTGCAATTCATCCCAAGTAAAGGACGTGATGGGGTCCCCGGCACGCTCGGGGAATACCTCCTCCACGTTGGTGGTCCGGGCCGGAGTGTCGTCGTGGAACAGGAACGGTACGCCATCGGCGCTGAGCTGGACGTCGATCTCGAAGAAGTCGGCGCCGGAGGCGCGCCCGTCCTTGAAGGCCGCAACCGTATTTTCGGGGGCGGTGCCGGCGGCCCCGCGGTGGCCGATCAGCAGCGGGGCTTCATCCTGCGCGCCCGGGTTGTTCTGCGCGCCGGCCGCCGGGGCGGCCACGAGGGTAGCGCCGACGGCGACGGCCGCGGCGGAGGTGGTCAATGTTCTGAGCAGGCGAGATGCCATGGGATATGACGCCCTTCGTAGTGGTTGTCGGGTTTCCCCGCCATCGAGCTTCACAGCGCCGGTGATCCTGCGGGCCAACTGGCTGTGAACTCGGGGTGAAAGGAAACACCACTGAGGGCGGGGACGTGGAACCGGCGGGATCGGACCGCCAACGGAAGCCGCCACGGCGACGCTAGACTCGGAGGGGCATGAACACTTCCGCCAATACCCCGAGCTCGGTGCGCGTCGATGCGTGGCTGTGGGCCATCCGCGCCTACAAGACCCGCTCCGCGGCCACCGCCGCCTGCCGTGCCGGACACGTGCGGCTTAACGGCAACCCGGTCAAGGCCTCCCAACCGGTGGTCCCGGGCGACACCCTGCGGGTGCGGCAGCCCGGCTACGAACGGATCCTGGAAGTGCGCCGTCTGATCGCCAAACGGGTGGGAGCCGAGGCGGCCTCGCACTGCTTCACGGACCACACGCCGCCGCGCCCGGCGATTCCCTCGCTCGGAATTCCGCAGCGCGACCGGGGTGCCGGCCGGCCGACCAAGAAGGACCGGCGGGAGATGGACAGGCTGCGCGGCCTCCACTAGGAACGGGAGCGTGGAAGCCGTTCGGTGGTCCCTGGGAACGGGAGCGATGCGGCGCTTCGGCGGGCGCTTCGGCGGCCGCTGGGAACGGGAGCCCGCAAGCCGTTCGGCCGCCGCTCAGGACGGCCGGATGGCCCGGTGCTGCACCGCCCCGCCTGCGCTGCCTGCCAATTCACGCCGCGCCGGGCTTCTTACTTCCATGCCGTGAGCGTAACTCACTTCACATAACCGGCCGGACGGTACAAGATGGAAACCGGAGACGGCCGCGCCGCCGTCCCGCTGCTATGTCATTATCCGAAGGAGATCAGGGCTGTGACCACCACTTCCCACGCCGCTTCATCCACCCAGCCGGGCTACCGGGTCCAAAACCCGTCCACCGGCGAGGTGGTCGAGGAATTCCCCACTGCCACCGACGCCGAGGTCAAGGACGCCCTCGCCAGGTCCCAGGCTGCCTACACAGCGTGGAAGGCCACGCCGATCACGGACCGCGCCAAGGTAGTGTCCCGCATTGCGGAACTGTTCACCGAGCGGGCCGACGAGCTCGCCGCGATCATCACCGAGGAAATGGGCAAGCCCCTGTCCGAGTCCAAGGGCGAGGCCGAGTTCTGCACCGACATTTTCAGCTACTTCGCTACTGAAGGCCCCGACCTGGTGGCGGACCAGGAAATCAAGGCCATCGGCGGCGGCCGCGCCATGATCCAGAAGCTGCCGGTCGGCCCGCTGCTGGGCATCATGCCGTGGAACTACCCCTACTACCAGGTGGCCCGCTTCGCCGCGCCGAACCTGATGCTGGGCAACACCATCATCCTCAAGCACGCCGAGACCTGCCCCCGCTCCGCCCTGGCCATCCAGAAAATCATGGACGACGCCGGCGTGCCCGACGGCGTCTACATCAACCTCTTCGCCAGCCACGAGCAGATCGCGGACATCATTGCCGACCCGCGCGTGCAGGGTGTCTCGCTGACCGGCTCCGAGCGGGCCGGCGCCATCATCGGCGAGCTCGCCGGCAAGAACCTGAAGAAGGCCGTCTTGGAACTGGGCGGCTCCGATCCCTACGTGCTGCTGGACACCGACGACGTCAAGGCCGCGGCCGAGCAGGCGTGGGCCACCCGCATCGAGAACACCGGCCAGGCCTGCAACTCCAACAAGCGCATGATCGTCATGGAGGACATCTACGACGACTTCGTGGCCGAGCTGACCAACCTGGCGAAGGACCTCAAGCCCGGCGACCCGGCCGAAGAGGCCGAGGGAACCTACGCCCCGCTTTCCTCCCGGGCGGCGGCCGAAGGACTGCACGAGCAGCTCAAGGACGCCGTCAACAAGGGTGCCACGCTGCACGCCGGCGGCACCCTGCACGATGGCCCCGGCGCCTACCTGGCCCCGGCTGTTCTGACCGGCGTCACTCCGGAGATGCGAGCCTACCGCGAAGAGCTGTTCGGCCCGGTGGCCGTGGTCTACAAGGTCAGCAGCGACGAGGAAGCCCTGGAACTGGCCAACGACACCGACTACGGGCTGGGCGGCGTCGTCTTCTCCAAGGACGAGGAGCGCGCCCGCAAGATCGCCCAGCAGCTGGAGGTGGGCATGGCCAACGTCAACGGCGTCGGTGAAGGCGCCGACATCCCGTTCGGCGGCGTGAAGCGCTCCGGCTTCGGCCGCGAGCTTGGCCCGCTGGGCATGGACGAATTCGTCAACAAGCGCCTGTTCTACATCGCCGACTAACCGGTCCGGCATCCACTGATCAGCAGGCGCCCTTCCCGCTCGCGGGAGGGGCGCCTGCTGATCTTTGCTTTCTGAGACGGCCAGGGTTTGGAATGGCGGCGTGCAACAGCGCTTTAACGGTGCCGTCGCAGTCCGCCCGCGAGGCTCGCTGGCGTCCTCGCAGCCTGCGAATTTGGCCCGGATGATGGCCGGGACGCCTCCTACCGATGACAGATTCGCGCGGCGTCGGTACATTCACAAGACTGGTGCTGAAGCTTTACGGCCGGCTGCACCGATTGTATTTACCCGCCGGACGCAAGGCATGTCATGGACTTTCAGCCCGAGCCCCAGACCAATACGGCTTCCCAGCCCAGTTCCGCTCGCGAATCGGCGCGCCCGTCTCGGGCACCGAACAGTATCGCGGCCGGATATCTGGCACTCATGGCCCGCATGAAGTCCGCCGGTCTACTGACCCGCCGCAGGGGCTACTACATCACCCTCTTCGCCGTGCTCATGATGCTGCTCGCCGCGGCGTGGACGGGGTTCTCGTTGCTCGGGAGCAGTTGGTTCCAACTCCTGATCGCGGCAGGGATGGGAATCCTGTTCACCCAGTTCGCCTTCCTGGCGCACGAAGCGGCCCACTGGCAGGTCTTCGAGAACAAGCGTGTCAACGAATGGGCTGCCCGGCTGGTTGGCACCTGCCTGGTGGGCATCAGCTACGCCATGTGGATGCGCAAACACACCAAGCACCATGGGTTTCCCAACACCGTGGACAAGGACCCGGACATCAGGACCGGGTCCATCGCCTTCCACCCGGACGCTGCGGCCGGGCGCCGCGGCGCGATGGTCCGTGTCACCCGGCTCCAGGGCTACCTGCTGTTCCCGCTGCTGCCGTTCCTGGGCTTCAGCCTGTACGCGGATTCCTTCAAGTACCTGGTCCGGCAGGCCAAGGTGGAGCACCGCTGGCTGGAGCTGGGCATCCTCGCGGCCCGCGCAGCCGTGCTGCTCACCGTGGTCTTCTGGCTTCTGCCCTTGGGGCAGGCGTTCGCGTTCATCGGCGTGCAGATGGCGGTCTTCGGCTTTTACATGGGCGCATCGTTTGCCCCGAACCACAAAGGCATGCCGATCTATTCGAAATCCAGCCGGCCGGACTTCGTCACCCGACAGGTGACGGCCTCCCGCAACATCCGCGGCGGCTGGATGATGGACCTGCTGATGGGCGGTCTGAACCGCCAGGTCGAA
Source organism: Arthrobacter sp. Y3223164 (assembly GCF_059091005.1). Taxonomy (NCBI): domain Bacteria; kingdom Bacillati; phylum Actinomycetota; class Actinomycetes; order Micrococcales; family Micrococcaceae; genus Arthrobacter; species Arthrobacter sp. Y3223164. The sequence goes on along the minus strand of NZ_JBNHGF010000081.1, from coordinate 3,141 downwards.
CACCACCTGTTCCCCGACATGCCCCGTCCCTGCCTGAGCAAGGCGGCGCCGATGGTCCGCCAATACTGCCGCGAGCACTCGATCCCGTACACGGAGACCAGCCTGCTGGCCTCCTATGCGGCGATAGTCCGCTACCTGGGCGCCGTCGGAATAGCCGCCTCCGATCCCTTCCACTGTCCGGTGGCGGATATCTACCGCCGGGTCTGAGCCCGCGCGGGCCCGGATTCCTTGCGCCCGGGGCGTCCTCCCTGTCTGCGCTGGCATGGACACCGGCTGGGCCAGCACAGAGAATGGGCGCATGGACCTGCCCGTGATGCCACCCGTTCCGCCCATGCTGGCCAAAAGCGTGGCCAAGATCCCCGACGGCGGAATGACGTACGAGCCGAAATGGGACGGCTTTCGGTCAATCATCTTCCGCGATGGCGACGAGGTGGAGATCGGCAGCCGGAACGAGAAGCCCATGACTCGCTACTTCCCCGAACTGGTGGACGCGTTCCGTGAGCAGCTGCCCGAGCGCTGCGTCGTGGACGGGGAGATCATCCTGGTGGGCGAAGGCGGCGACAGGCTCGACTTCGAGATGCTGCAGCAGCGCATCCATCCGGCGGCCAGCCGAGTCAAGCTCCTCTCGGTGCAGACTCCCGCCCGGTTCGTGGCCTTCGACCTGCTCGCCCTCGGCGACGACGATCTGACCTCGCGCCCCTTCGAGGAACGGCGGGCCGCGCTGGAGAAGGCGCTCTCCGCCGTCGTCAATCCCATCCATCTGACCCGGGCCACCACCGACCCGGTGGTGGCCGAGCGGTGGTTCGGAGAGTTCGAGGGGGCCGGGTTGGACGGCGTGGTGGCCAAGCCCTTGGACGGAAAGTATCAGCCGGACAAGCGGAGCATGTTCAAGATCAAGCACGAGCGCACTGCCGACTGCGTGGTCGCGGGCTACCGCGTGCATAAGAGCGGGCCGGGCCTGGTGGGCTCGCTGCTGCTGGGCCTGTACAACGACGGCGGAACCCTGGTGCACGTGGGCGTGGCCGGGGCGTTCAGCATGAAACGCCGCAAGGAACTGTTTGAGGAGCTGCAGCCGCTGATTGCCGATTCGGACGGCCATCCCTGGAACCGCGAACAGCACGAGGCCGGCGAGCGCACACCCCTGACCACGGAGGGCAGCCGCTGGAGCGGCGGCAAGGACCTGTCCTTCGTGCCGCTGCGCCCGGAAAGGGTGCTGGAGGTCAAATACGACCACATGGAGGGCGAGCGCTTCCGGCACACCGCGCAGTTTGTCCGCTGGCGGCCGGACCGCGATCCGGAGTCGTGCACCTACGGGCAACTGGACGAGCCGGTTTCCTACGACCTGAACGACGTGCTGCTGTAGCGCGCCGGGCCGGGACTCAGTCGCCGGGCCGGGACTCAGTCCCAGCGGCCCGCTGACGCCGGCCAGGTACCCCGGTGACGAGCCGACGGCGGCCGGGTTCCTCAGCGCCAGCCGGCGGCCGGTGCCACGTGCTGCACGATGTTGCCCAGCATCTTCACGTTGTACTCCACGCCCAAGTAGTTCGGCACCGTCAGCAGCACCGTGTCCGCGGCCTGCACCGCCTGGTCCCGGGCCAACTCGGCGGCGATCTTGTCCGGATCCCCGATGTAGCTCCTGCCGAACCGCGAGCGCGTACCATCGAGCATGCCGACCTGGTCGTGCTGGTCGGCCTGGCCGCGGAGCCCGAAGTAGCGCTGGTCTTCGTCGTCGACAATCGGCATCACGCTGCGGCTGACCGACACCCGCGGAACATGCGCGTGGCCTGCCTTCTGCCAAGCCTCGCGGAACAGGTGGATCTGCTCGGCCTGCAGTTGGTCGAAGGGCACGCCGGTGTCCTCGATCAGCAGGGTGGAGCTCATCAGGTTCATGCCCTGCTCCGCGGTCCACACGGCGGTGGCGCGGGAGCCCGCACCCCACCAGATCCGCTCCGGCAGCCCCGGGGACGTGGGCTCCACGGGAAGCATGCCGGCATGCCTGCCCTGGAGGTGGTTCGGGTCGGCGGGGACCATGCCCGCACCCGTGATGGCCCGGCGGAACACCGCGGTATGGCGCCGGGCCATGTCCGCATCGGTCTCGCCCTCGGCCGGCCGGTACCCGAAGGCCGCCGCACCGTTCAGCGCCGGCTCGGGTGACCCGCGGCTGATCCCCAGTTGCAGCCGCCCGCCGCTGATCAGGTCCGTGGCCGCCGCCTCTTCGGCCATGTAGAGCGGGTTTTCATAGCGCATGTCGATCACGCCGGTGCCGATCTCGATCCGGTTGGTCCTCGCGGCGATCGCTGCCAGCAGCGGAAACGGCGAGGACTGCTGCCGCGCGAAGTGGTGCACGCGGAAATACGCGCCGTCCACCCCAACTTCCTCGGCCGCAACGGCGAGCTCGATGCTCTGCAGCAGCCCTTCAGCGGCGGTGGGAACCGGCGAGCCGACGGCGGGGCTCCAGTGGCCGAAGGACAGGAAACCGATGCGCTTCATATCCGCCACAACCCCGCCGCCGGTACTTCAATTCCCTAGCTCCCGTGCGGAACCACCACGGCTCGGCCGCTGAGCTCGCCGGCCTGTAGCTTGCGGTAGGCCTCCAGCGCATCGTTCATGCTGTAGCGCTCGATCTCCGGAACGATCTGCCCGGCCTTGTACATGTCCACCACCTCGTGCAGGTCCTCGATGGTGCCCCAGTAGGTGTTCGTGATGACGGACTCGTACGGGTTGGTGAAGAAGCTCCACTCCAGCGTCCCGCCGGCGATCCCCACCACCGTCAACCTGGACAGCCGGGCCATGGAAGCGGCGGCGGTCTTGACGGTCGGGCCCACGCCCACGAAGTCGAACGCGGCATCGACGCCCCGGCCGCCGGTGATGTCACGGATCCGCTCGGCCTGCCCCTCGCCGCCGGAAACGGTCACGGCGCCGGCCTCTTCGGCCTTGCGCATCGCTTCTTCCTTCATGTCGGTGGCGATGACGGTGGCGCCGGTCAGCGCCCTGAGGATCTGCACGGCGATCTGGCCCAGGCCGCCCAGCCCGATGACCAACGCGTACTTGCCGCCGCCGGCCAGGTGCGGCAGCGACTGCTTGATGGCGTGGTACGGAGTCAGCGCAGCGTCGGCCAGCGGCGCCGCGGCCCCCGGAAAG